>CALLVG010000028.1 GCA_938010715.1 uncultured Saprospiraceae bacterium | reverse complement strand
TATTTGAAAAAGAAAGAATTGATCAAATTGATCAAAGATGCAAAGGTAAATAGTTGGATCTCCGGTATCGTAGCCGATCAGATGATTAGTGGATTGGACAATGACAAAAACAAAAAATTCGACTGGAAAGAATTTAAAGCTGCGACTGAAAAATTGATTAAAGACGCGTAATTATTTTTATGCCCAAGAACAAGTACCTCCGCCTCAAAGCAGGCAAAAATGCTTATCAACAAGTACTCAACCATAATTTAAGAAAAGAAGACATTCGAGTCATGGCAGCTGCAGCGGCTGGACCTAAATGGCTGATTCTGTATGAGTTAGATAAGTTTTTGATAAATGAATTCTTACCGAGTCACCCGCAAAAAATCCATTTTGCGGGTGGTTCGATTGGGTCGTGGAGAGCGGCGAGTTATTGCGTCGAAGATGCGCCGCAAGCGATTGACCGATTGCATCATGCTTATGTTCATCAAGCCTACTCCGATGAACCTTTTGGCAACGAAGTCTCCGACGGAATCAAAAATATCATTGAAGAAATGTTGGGTAAAAACGGTTTTGAAAATCTTCAAAATCCGACTGACCGATTGCTTCACATTTCTACCAGTCGAGCAACTTTCAAAACCAATGGAAAAATTTCATTAGCTCAAAAAATGAAATTCGTCAAACCATATATCGCTAATATTTTCAATCGAAAAAATCTGGGTCGCTATATCGAACGCGTGATGTTTACTAATGCACCCCACCCTATTTTCAAACCAGATGGATTGAAATCTACCAACCTTTCTATTTCTAACGAAAACTTGTTGAATGCACTTTGCGCCAGTGGTTCGATTCCGTTTTACATGAATCCAGTTGTGATGGATGGTTATGAACATTGGGACGGAGGCGCAGCAGATTATCACATGGCATTGGACTATGATATTGAGGATGGTTTGGTTTTCTTTCCACATTATCGAGATCACATCAATCCAGGTTGGTTTGATAAATATTGGCCAGGCCGAACGGCTTCTCCCGAAGTTTTAAAAAACACGGTGATGCTCTACCCGACTGAGGAATTCATTCAATTATTACCTGAAAAGAAACTGACGAGTACAGATGATTTTTTCAATCACTCGGATGAGGAGCGGATTGCGATTTGGAAGAAGGTGAGTGAATTGGGGAAGTTGTTGGTGGATGATTTTCAGCGGATTTTGGGTGGGGAGGTGGAGGAGAATTTAAACACCTTTTAGATAAACCTTTCTATAGGGCTTTGTCCATTTTTTTAAGTGATATGTTTCTAATTTTCGACTTCAGACCATTTTCTAACATTCTCAGTTCTCTCATCATTAAAGAGAACATTTAGATTTTTAAACCCACTAATTTTTTCAATTTTATCCACTCTCATTTCTTTGTAATAAACCTTATCTTTTTTCAAATTGACAATATAGACTTTTTTAACTGTATCATCATAATCCATTAAAGAAGTGAGGTCGATTCCACGGATAATACCGTATTTAGAGTTTTTCCAATCATAGCCAAGTCTGTTTGGTTCAGGGATAAATGCAATAATATTATCGTTTACCTTGATTGCTTTATAGGGGTAAGGAATATTTCGTTCAGTATTGAATGATTTCAACAATCTCTCATTTCTCAAATCATGTATATTAATTTTTTTATCAACATATGTGATTAAAAACGTGTTAGTTTTAGATTTTACAATATCAAAATCTTTTTTACTCAACCAACCCTCAAAGGCCCTTGTGAAAGAAAATTTAGGATTTTCATTTAATTTGAATTTCTCAACAATAGAATAAAATTCACCATTCGATGTAATAACATCTAGTTTTCTTTCTACTCTCCTACTACTACATGATTGTAATTTAATTATATTCTGAATGATTGCAAAATTATTTGATTGTCGACTTACCTTATTCGTTAAAATTGACTGTAGAGTATTCTCTTTGGTAAGCAAAGTCTTACTATTGGTTCGAATATCTAAATAATCTTCACAATAAGGAAAATCAAAATATTCGATTAGTGCTTTAAATTTTACATTTATCGAATCAAGATCAAAGTCTCTAAACTCATATTTGGATTTCCATAAAAGATAATTTCCCACAAAGTATTTTGGTTTCTTGTTTGAAGAAGAGTCTTTTCTAATAGGTTTAGAAGAAGTAGAATCTACTCTATTAGGCTTAGAAGAAAATTCTTTAAAATTGAAGATTTTTATATTTTTCAAAAATGCTTGCCTTTTGGTTCTATAGGCATCATCAAAGTAATCACCTTTTAAATTCAACAAAGGATTTTCTTCTTCATAACAATATTCAAAAAGGTGGTTCTGAGTAATTGTATCGATAGCAACTAAACAATTATTGGTACTGTCACTATTATACTTTGTGATAAAACACGGTTTTCCTTTTTTCAATCGTTTAATACCACAGCAATCTTTCTGTGAAAAAATAAGATTAAAAGGAATTAAAATGATTACAAATCTCATGAGATAAAAACGGTTGACTCTTGATTTGTTAGTTCAATCATAAATTTTAACCTTTTTGTCTGAATCAGGATTTACAGGATTTTAGGATTCTCAAAATTTCTCTGAAGCGACGAGTCAAATAAAGAAACTACAACCTCCCCAAAACCACCTCCACCAACCCAAGATTATACCTATTTATCTTCTGATGCGTAGGCATCCAACCCAATAAAAATCGAGTCAAATCCGTACAAGCAACTGGATACAAATCTCTCCATTCCTTTTCCAAAGCTTTGAAATCAATATTAGAATCAGTCAATTCTACAGCTTTTTTTAATTCCAAAAAATAAAAATCTAATAATTCATTCGCATGAACTTCAAGTTCAGAACTTGAAAAGCAATATCCGAAAAAGTAAGCGACATCTTTCATTCCACAACCACCGCCGACATATTGAAAATCTACAGCAGCGACTGCTTTTCCATTTTCAGAAAAACAAAAATTAGCGAGTTTAGCATCGCCGTGGACGATGGTTTGATATTGGCATTGGTTCAATAAATCATCAATTAAATGCGCTTTCGATTTTAGTTCTTGATGTTCGATTTTTTCAAATTCATCTGGTCGGGTTTCCAGATTCCAATACGTGCCTACTTCCCACAAACCAGTTGGTTTTTGATTTAAGAAAGTAGCATGAAAATTTGCCAACCATTTCAAACAAACTTTAATCTCTGAAAAATTAGGATTGTATTTTCGTAAAGGAAAATCCGTATTCAAATCTTCTAAAATAATCCATTGATAATTTCCTTCAGAAAAGGAACCAAGAAATTTTGGAATGCGACAATTATCAGGACATCGCTGACTCCAATGCTCATACCAATATGTTTCAACTTCGTAAGATTTCACTTTTCGATTATGAGAAAAACTGGTATTCCATCCTCTGGGATGCTCACCCGATTGGCCAAGCGCAATGCACTTAACGACGACCGTTTCAAACGACGAGTCAAACAATTGATAGCGAGAAATATTACCATATCCACTCCACAGAGATTGAATGACTTCAACCTCTTTACTCGCAGAAGATTGGGTAACTTTCAAAAGATATTTCTCAAAATTTGGATTCATGAAAATGTAATCTGTTTAGAAAAAAAGGAACGTAAAATTACCATTTATTTATTCGTCAATGTGAGATTACCGAAAGGAGCTTAGCTCCGATACCATTTGTAGAATTGAAATAAAACAAGAATCTTAAGCCACGTAGTGGCGGGGCGTCACCGTTTGTTGAATTTAACGGTGCCAAGGCTAACGCCCTTCAAATACCTATTAAAAGCCCATAGTTTCTACAAACAGCGCCGCCACTACGTGGCTATTTTATCAAAATCATAGACTTGTTTGATATGACTGATGACTATTATTAATCTTTCAAGTGTACCTAAAAACATAACCTACCAATCTAAAAAGAGTATTTTGCGCACATTCTAAATTTGCAATACAAAAACACCGTATGTCTTTCGAAGATCTCAAACTTCATCCTTCTATACTTCCTAATATTGCCGCGTTGGGATATGAGTCGCCTACGCCTATTCAAATGCAAGCAATTCCCGTTGCAATCAAAGGGCGAGATCTACTCGGTATCGCGAAAACAGGATCTGGTAAAACTGCCAGTTTTGTAATACCGATATTGAATCAATTATTGAGCAACCCTTTAGGCGAACGAAACAGAAAACCAGAAGCATTGGTGCTCGTTCCCACTCGAGAATTGGCGCTTCAAGTTGCGGATGTATTTAAAGCATTATCACAAAATCTGCCTCAACCAATTCAATCATTGGTCGTTTATGGTGGCGTCTCCATCAACCCTCAAATGAAGGCCATGTACGGAGTAAATATATTGATTGCTACGCCTGGGCGATTATTAGATTTGCAAAGATCGAACGCCATTGATCTCTCAGAAGTAAAGACATTAGTACTCGACGAAGCGGATAAGATGTTGAATTTGGGTTTCAAAAAAGAGATGCAGGAGATATTCGATCTCTTACCAAAGAAGCGACAAAATCTTTTGTTCTCCGCGACCTTAAGTGAGCAATTATCGGGACTCAATAATGTTTTATTGACAGATCCAGTCGTCCTTGAAATAGACTCACCAGCCGAAACCGAAGAACTGATCAACCTATCTGGCTACTTCGTCAGTGATGATCGAAAAGGTCCACTTTTGAGGCATTTGATCAAATCGCAAAAGATGAAGCAAGTTTTGGTTTTCACTTCCTCAGGCAACAAAGCAGATAAGGTCGCGTGGAAACTTTATAAAAATGGAATTGATGCTTCTTCCATTCATGGAAAGAAAAGTCAATCCGCTCGGACGCAGGCATTAAAAGATTTTAAATCAGGAAAAGTGAAGGTGCTAGTTGCAACAGATTTGATATCGAGAGGTATCGACATCAACGAACTGCCTTATGTTATCAATTACGAATTGCCGCGCTCGCCCAAAGATTTTGTACACAGAGTCGGTCGAACTGGAAGAGCCAAAACGGAAGGCTTAGCTATCACGTTTGTCACCAGAGAAGAGACCCATCATTTCAAAGTCATTCTTAAAAAAATGAAACGGTATATGGATATGGTGGATAGTGAGACGTTGGAGTTTTAGGATTCAACAATTACTCTTTTTGTTTAAATTTTTCTTGAAATTCAAAATGAATTTGCTCGTGCTGTTCTCTGAACAGTCACGAATGAATGCAAATCTCCAGATTTGCGGAATTCAAATGTATAGAAAAGCATTGAAGAACAATTTCTCAAATCTGGAGATTTGAGAAAAATACGTGATGGTTCAGAGAACCACACGAGCGAATTTCTTTGAAATTTGATTCACTAAACATTCAATTCAACATAGAGACGTAATTTATTTTACCACCCAATATCAAAACCAAGTCGCACAAAGAAATTGCGACCAGCGCTAACCGCAGCAGAAGTTCCGCTCGTGGTATGAACTCCACCACCGCCACCTTGAAGGTTGACAGATTGAACATCCAAAATATTTTTGACACCTGTAGTCAAGCCTATTCGCTTTTTCCAAAATGATTTGGTGGCTGTAAAATCCATCATGGTAAAACCATCGACGATGCTTTGTTTTGCGATTTCATTACCCTTGTCATCAATGTCTGGGTAAAATTCAATTTGTTTATCGTTGATACGTGTGAAGAGAGAAAGACTTAAGTTTTGTCTTGGAAATTGATAGTTCAATTCATTGCTCAACTCGAAGGTATAAGTGAATGGAGCAACATCATCAAAGCTTTCGCTCACCTGATTGTAATAACCGATTGTTGTCAAACCTGCTTTGATTCCTAAATTTTTCAACCGGTAACTTCCATTCAAATTGACACCGTGGGTTTTATAAACTTCCTGATTGAAGTAGGTGAATTCGCCTGTAGATTCGCCATTGGCCGGTACGGGACCAGCGGGTGTGTCTATGTATTGATAAAGTCCGATTTTGTCAGCGATGTCATTATAAAAACCTTTTATTTTAAAGTCTAATCGACGGTCTTCTTTTCTTTTGGAATAATTGAAAGCCAGTTGAACATTATCAGATTGCTCTGCGCCCAAAAGTGGATTTCCTTTTATAAAATGATTGACATCTATGAAGTCATGAAACAACTCTTTGAAGTCTGGGCTACGAAATCCTTTTCCGTAAGAACCGCGCATTATCCATTTATCACTAAGGTTATATTTTAGATTGATGGAAGGTGTCAAGGGGGTACCAAAACGCGTATTGTATGCGTAACGTGTGCCTGCTTCGAGCATCAATTTTTCAAAAGGCGTGTAATTCAAAGTGGCAAAAAGCGCATAATTTCCAATCTCAGAATAACCCTCGCGCTCATTTAATGGATCCACAATTCGTTTTCCAAAACCATTGTCAAAAGTTAATTCAGTTCCTAATTGAAAATTAATCGGACTATCAAATTTACTCGCTGCAACGGTTCGCAACATCGCCGTTGCAAAATTGGTCGTGTCTTGTTGACCATTCACCAATTCAGTTGAGCCATCATCAAAATTGATACGAGTGGTATTTTTCTTTCTAAAATATTGATTGTAAGCCAGCGTGGTATTCAGATAATATTTTTCTAAAAAAGTACCTGAATGCGTCAATACATGATTGACACGATCTGTAAAATAAAAATCATCCCAAGCATAAGGTTTAAATTGTGGCCGGCGAACATCTCCCAGATTGGTTCCATTTTCATCAAAAAAAGAAAAGGCATATCTTATGTCTTGGTCTGCGCCAAAAGTATAACGCAACGACGCATCAACGTACTTTTGTTCTTTTGGATTCCAAATTGACGAACGTATGCTATCGTTTCCAAATCCTTCAAAGTCATCGTATCCAACGTTTGCTTGAAAAAACAATTGATCCGTAAATCTTCTTCCAAATCGAGCGGAATAAATATTTTCACCTCTGTTTTCAATTTGAGAGGCAATTCCAATTTCGTTTTTCTTAAGCTGAGATTTTTTAGTAATCAAATTGATAACGCCCGCCAACGCATCCGTTCCATAATAAACAGAAAGTGGACCTTCAACGATTTCTACTCTTTCGATTTGATTGAGATTGATTTGTGTCAAATCAACATTGCCTGCCAATCGACCAATGACAGGTACTCCATCAATCATTATTTTGACATTCTGACCACTGACGCCGCCAAGGCTCATGCTACTTCCCAAAACTGCATCTTGATTGATTCGAATATTGGTTTCCAGACTTAAAAGTTGTTCGAGATTAGTTGCGCCGCGACGCTGAATCGTTTCTTTTGATATGGTCTTGATTTCTTGGATTGCATTGCGGCTGTCGGTTGGTGCATATTGAGCAGTTACTACTACATCTTCGATATCGATCGACCATGTTATTGAGTCAGACTCAGGAACTTGCGCAACTAAAGTCGTTGCAAAGAAAATTGCCCAAAGGCTGATATGTAATCGGTTGACATTCATTTTTATTCTAATGCAAAAAGAAAAACTGTAAAGTTCTTTTGAGCAAGGACTAACAGTGTTTTATTCGACAATGTTTAGTTTTTTTGAAATTCCTTTGCCAGAAGCCGACATTAAAGTGAGCACATAATTTCCTGTCGCCAAATGTAGATTGGAAAGCGAAATCGCATTGAAGCCACCTTGCCCTCTTCTATTTTCGTGATAAACAGTCTGACCTAACATAGAAGTAATCACGACTGCAATTTCTTCACTTTTATCTAATGAAAATGTCACTTGAGTTTCTGTGGAAGCAGGATTTGGAAAAACTGATACATCATTCAATCCGTCAATTCCATCATTTGCTTTCGCCACATTTCCAGCAAATTTTTCAAAAACCATTGTCCCTGTACTCGAACCTTCGAAGTCGATGAAGTGCATTCTCCAGATTTCACCAGTGGTTAATTTCACATAATAAGTTCGAGTTGGATTGATTGTCCAAACTACATTTTCGATGTCAATGTCTTTCCAATCAAAACCGATTACATCAATATTTGGAAGGAATTTATCATCAGTAGGCAAACCCGTATCGTATGGATTTTCACCATCAATTTGTGCCACTTCTACTCCGATTCCAGAAAAAACACCACTCACCGAATAATCTAAAATACCACCTTGTCCATCGTCAAGCGGAGTGATGTATCTCGTAAAAAGCAAATCCCATTTCGCAGGTGCTTTTCGTACTTCTTTATTATTAAAAATAGAATAGTAAACAAAATTTCCGTCAGGCGCATTCGCCATATCTACTGAAGTGATTACTTCTTGCTTACCATCCAAGTTGGCATATTTGAAATTATAAACAGAACCGTCAAGTGATTCGATTTTTAATTTTTTAAAAGTTCCGTCTCGTAATTTTAAAACATAAACAGCAGTTCCCTCAACGATATCGGAGGTTGTGTTTTTGAGTCCCCATCCGTAATCCAAATTATTGGAAGCATCTGCGATTTCGTTGAAAGCACCTTTTGACCAAGACTCATCTTTATTGTAAAGTGGTTCACCCAGATCATCTTCATTGATAGTTGTATCAAAATTTTTGGTTGGTGCTTGGTAGAGCAAAACTTGTTTTTCAGCAAGTCCAGTCGCTTCATTCAAATGAATAGCCGCATTTAAGTCTAACCCAGTGAAAGCAATCTCCCATTCTTCGTTTTCGACAACGGTCATACGATCATTATCAAAACTATAAAATACTTTTTGCGTGTAGGCTTCGTCCAAAGACAATTCTACAAATTGAGCTTGCAGACTCGCAAGAGTCGTCAACGTCAAAAAACAAGTGATAAGGTGTCGCATAAAGGGTATGAATTTGGCCACAAAAATACAGGTAATCTTCCCTACCCTAAAGTTTGAATTGTAATAGAATTGTCACGTTATAGGAAATGGCAATGCGAAAACTCATTTTTTGGGAAACCACGGAAGAAAAGAGGACGTTTTGCGGACATATTCCTCGTAACCCGGTTTTGTTTTCTTCAATCCTTTTTCCAGCATCGCCACACCTGATATTTTCAATAATAAAAAAGTCATCAAAATTGGCGCGAACAACTGCACATAACTTCCTGATGCTAAAGCAATTAAACCATATCCCCACCAACAGGCTGTATCACCAAAATAGTTGGGATGACGGGTATATTTCCAAAGTCCTGTGGTGAGTAATTTCCCTTTATTTTCGGGGTTTGATTTGAAACGAGTGAGTTGATAATCGCCTCCTGCTTCGAAGACAAAACCAACCAGCCAAAGTGCCACACCAAGATAGTCCAAACCATTCAACGGCACCTCCGAAACCTGCGCAATAAACAACGGATAAGAAATCAACCAAGCCAAAAATGGTTGCAACCAAAACACTTGAAGAAGACTCCCCCACCAGTAATGTTTACCCCAATTTTTTCTAAAATTTTGATAACGATAATCTTCCCCTTTTCCCCAATTTCTCCAAAAAAGATAAGTCGATAATCGCACGCCCCAAATCGTTACTAGAATGGAAAGCAACCACTTACGATCTAAATTTCCAATCTCTGTTTGTGAAAAATAAAACCAAACGGCTCCCACAAACAGCAATCCCCAAAGTGGATCAACAATGCTCGAATCTTTGAGGTAAAGACTGATAAGCCAGAGCAATGTTCCGAAACCAATTAGTAATGCAAGTGCGTCGAAGTAGATCAAAGTCAGCAGTTTGCAGTCGGCAGTTTGCTGGATAATTTTCCTATTGCAAACTGCCGACTGAGTTTATATTTTCAATTTTTCTCTCAAAAACTGGACAGCTAATTTATTCGCTTCCTGTGCCGCAGCTTCATTATAACGAGGACTACTTGGGTTGGCAAAAGCATGATCTGCATCAAATTGATGAACCGTTAAATTTTTGCCCGTTGCTTTGGTCAAAGTTTCAAATTCATTGATCACTTCCTCGGTAATCCACTTATCTTGTTTTGGATGAATACAAAGTACATCCGCTTCAAGTGGTGCCAATTCTTTAGCCGTTTTGACAGGCATACCATAATACATGACACAACCAGCACCAGCAGGCCCCGCCATGATAGAAGATTTTAATGACCAGCCACCACCAAAACACCAACCAATTGTTGCAATCTCTGGTTCCATCTCTCTTCGTGATGCGTCTCGATACATCCTATCGATTGCCGCATTGACGATTTCATTTGCACGTTCTTCTGAGACAGATTCCATCATTTTACCAGCCTCCTCTGGCGTGGTCGCTACTTTGCCATCATATAAATCGAGTGCGATTACGGTAACTTTTTCATCCAATGCCTTAAAGAGTTGATCCACCTCTTTTTTGATATTATTATTCAACCCCCACCATTCGTGTATCACAAACAGGTATTTGTTTGCAATATCTTTTTTTGGGCGATTGCCATACAATTTAGTATCAGCTCCACCATTTTTTGGTTTTATGATGATGGTTCGGCCAGTTGGTTTGTACTCCGAAACATCAACTGGTGGCTCATGCTTTTCTTGAAATTCTTTATCGTCAGAAAATTCAGTCATTCCTTTTTTATCACCTGCACCATTGCCGCAGGATATTAAAAACGAGACGATTACGAATATGTAAATTAATAAATTGATTTTCTTCATGATTAGATAGTTATGCTTTTAAATGAAATCATTAGACTTTATTCTTAAAAAATGTTGTGGAGCGGTTGGTTGCTATTTTTTTTTTAAAAAACTTGTTTAAGGAACGCTCAAAAAATAAGTTCCCTATTTCAAAAAATTAGTGAAGGAAAAGTGATTGATAATGAGGTTTTTCGAGCTAATTTTTTGAATTGAAGAGGGAAGTTATTTTTTGAGTAATACTAAGATTAGTAAAGTTGAAAAAATAACATTTCGATTTGAAGCGGTTCTTTTTCGAAACTTTATTATTTCAACTTTACTATACTTTTATTCTAAACTATCTCTTTACAAGCTCGATAGAGATCGCTCCAACCTTTTCTTTCTTTTACAACCGTTTCGAGGTATTCGAGCCAGATGTTCTTGTCTTGAACTGGGTCTTTTACAATGGCGCCAGTGATACCAGCCGCCAAGTCATTGGCCGTCAATTTTCCATTACCAAAATGCGTGGCTAAAGAATGACCACTATTGATGACTGAAATCGCTTCAGCAGTACTCAGCGTAGCACTTGGCGTTTTTACACGTGTTCTGTTGTCAATTGTTTTCCCTTCTCTCAATTCTTTAAAGATGGTCACCAAACGCTTTATCTGTTCGACAGACGAATCCACTTTTGGCAATTCTAAGGTTTTACCCAATTTTTCAACTCTGGTTTGTACGATTTTGACCTCTTCTTCCAGTGATGCAGGAAGCGGCATGACCACGGTATTGAAACGACGGCGAAGTGCACTCGACAATTCGTTTACTCCTTTATCTCGATCATTGGCGGTGGCGATTACATTAAATCCACGATTGGCCTGAATCTCTTCATTCAATTCAGGAATAGGCAATAGTTTTTCGGAAAGTACTGTAATCAATGCATCTTGCACATCGGATGGAATACGAGTCAATTCTTCAATTCGAGCAATTTTTCCATCCTCCATTGCTCTACCAATTGGACTTACGACGAGGGCTTTTCTTGATGGGCCTTTGGCCAAAAGTTGTGCATAGTTCCATCCATATCTGATGGCTTCTTCATTCATGCCAGCAGTTCCCTGAACCAACAAGGTACTGTCTCCACTGATGGCTGCTGCGATATGTTCAGAAACCCAAGTCTTAGCTGTACCAGGGATGCCTACCAATAGCAAAGCTCGATCGGTAGCCAAGGTCGCTACTGCTATTTCCATCAATCGCCGGTTGCCAAAATATTTAGGTTCGATTTCTTTACCGTTTTTCAATTTCCCACCCATCAAATAAGTGACAACAGCCCACGGTGAAAGATTCCAATTGGTTGGACGAGGGTGTTTATCAACTTTTTCTAACAATTTTAATTCTTTTGCATACTCAACCTCAGCATGTGGGCGTAAAATTTCAGCCATATTTTTTTTATAAATATTTTAATAAAAAATAATTTTGTTATCAATTGACAATCAGGAAGTTATCAGTTAAATCTAAATATTAAAATTAAAAACAATAAGTTAAATTTTAAATTGAATTTTTATATATTATAAAAAAAATCGTACATTTAATCACCATTTTGAAGATGCCGATTTTTATACTTCTTAGTTAGAAAAATATCCCTATCCTTTCCCCTTTTTTTCTGACTGCCATTAACACACACAAAACAACACTATCGGCCAAACCATTCAGAAATGGTCAACAAAAACTTTTAAGAACAAGTTGAAAATTTAAGTACTAAATTCCGGAACTTTTTTAACTACCGGCGTATTAGTCCTAAATCATAAACAGCGTACTTCTGGGAAAATCTTTGAAGCAAAGGTGTCGATTCTCGACAGCTTTTTTTCGCTTCAATTACAAAACTAATTTTTTAAAACATTAAAAAAGTATTATTTGCAAGGTATTGGCTTTTGCAAAGGTATTTTTTGATGGAACAGCGTTCAAGTTTGCATTATTAATCCTTATGAAGAATTTAAACCGATTACTCCAAATTGGAGGTAAAAGTCTTTTCGTATTGATTTTTGTTTTTGTGGGAATTCAAAAATCAAATGCCCAAGATGCTGACGATTATTGCAATTGTCCAGATGGGTTTCCAACTCGTATTCCACCACAAGCCATCAAAAACGGAAAAATTCTGGCGTCAGATTTATTCCGAGCTTTGCGGTTGCCCCAACATCCGGCAGTCGTAAAAAGATGTCTTATTATCGAACATCCATTAGTTTTTAATGAGCCATGGGAGCGTCGCATGTTCAACTGTCATTTATCAATGGAACCTGGTTCGTCTATTCATATTTTGCCAACCAGTGGCGGGCTACATTACAGAGGCGGCAGCATTAGAGGGTGTAGCGCTCTTTGGAATGGAATCACGACTTCACCAGGCGTAAATCTAAATTTAGAAGCTACTATTATTTCTGGAGCAGCAACTGCTGTAAAAATAGAGAATGATGTAAAAATGCAACTTCGAGGCAGTACATTTGAAGACAATTATTTTGGTGTTGAAATTGCGGATAGTGCGACGATGACAGGAGTGCCAATCTTTGGTTGTTCTTTTAAAAATTGCACAATTGGTATCAACAACAAAGGTAATCTTATTGTAGGAGCAGAATTTTCTCCTAATGTTTTTGATAGTTGTGTAACAGGCATATTGAGTGCAAGTGGAAATTTATTCCTCTCGAATACTACTTTTCAGAAATGCAACACAGGTATCGTTAGCACAAACAATGAAAGTATTGAAATTGAAGGTTTAAATTTCATTGAATGTAATAGTGGCGTAAGAGACATTAACTCGAACATTAATATTGAAAATAATATTTTTGATAAAATAAAACTCGATGCCATTGATTTAAATGGTCACCTGATGCGCTCTATTGAGGTAAGAGGCAATAATATAAATGCTTGGGACGGTATTGAGGCAGGTAATATTTTTTCTGAAAATTTCATCATCACTGAAAATACCTTCTCTGCAAATGGTCCATTTATGTCTGCAATTACTATCAACAATGTCAATGTAAAAGATGGGCAAATCAACCACAACACATTGGAAAATGATGCGCCTATCGGCGTTGCAGATGGTATTCTGGTAAGTTCTTCAACAGGACTCAATATTTCGAACAATATCTTCAATAGCAATGCGCTATCTGCAGTTGGGATGGAAATTGTCGGTTCATCACAAATGGAAGTATCCGAAAACCAAATTTTTGGTGGAAACACCAACGTGGGTATTGTCATTGAAAATAGCCAGATAGATTTGCACTGCAACCAAATTTATGACCACCTAAACGGAATCGTAATCAAAGGATTCTCTAAATCTGATATCGCTACCAATACCATAAAAGGTGGTGCAATTGGGTTACTTTTGGATCATACTGCCATCACTGGCCCACAGATTCATAATGGAAATCTTTGGGTGGGTGACTTCAGCGCAGCAAGCGCTTACCACTATAATTTTGATAAAAGTTTTTATAGTCTTTCCAGCTTCTTTGCCAATGAAGCAACAGATAATGCTTTCCCTTCAAAAGTATATCCTGCTACTTGGTTTGAAAAAAGAAATGGAAACACCGCCACCTGTGCAGCAGGAAAATCGGCACAAACAACCCCAACCGAATCGTTTGATTTAAAATTATTAACTCAAGAATTTTACACGGACGCTGATAGCAGAGCACTAAACTTTGAGGCCACACGATACTTATTTAAATCTGAAATCGCTTCAAAGACAGAAACTAACTTATTTACTAAAATTGAAAACCGAAACATCAAACCGCTGAATGAAGTCAAAGATGGAATCTTAAACCTGATTGACTACGACACACCTGCAATGATGAAATATAAGGAGCAGCTGAACGAATTGGAGGTAACCCTTGAAGAATTAAGGTTGCTAAAAAATCATTCTGCTGAAACCACAAATGATTCAGAAGAGGGACAATCTGATTTGAACACCAAGTTAGAGGCCCTCCTTCAAAAAATCAAAACCAATCGGTCATCATTGATGGCTTCTCTCACAAATCGTGCTTCCAATCTGAAAAAGAAACTTGGTAGCATTGATGCGTTGGAGCGTTTTGAATCAAATGAGGTTTTTATTCAAAATCTGCAGTTGAAAATTTTGACAGAAGGCATCGACGCTGTTTCTGAAAAAGAAAAAGCACAAGTCGAAGCCATTGCTACTGGCAATCCAAACGTTGATGGAATGGCAGTTTACAAAGCCAAAGGATTACTTTATGAAGTACCTCAATTTGAGAACCCTTCCACTTTCGAAACACTATTTACGCCAGAAATTAAAGACATCAAAAGCACTGCTACCCCCGACTTGGAATTAGAAATTTTTCCAAACCCTACTTCTGAATTTTTGAATATAAGAACACTGCTAACAAATAACGCTTTCGAGATTTGTAACCTCACTGGACAATTAATGAAATCAGGTAATTTGAAAAATAATTCCATCAGAATTTCAGACATGCCAGAAGGGTTTTATGTTTTGAGAGTGCTAAATGATAATCAATTAATTGCCACAGAGAAATTCTCTGTGATAAAGTAAGAAATTTTAAATTTCAATTTATCGAGCGAAATCCGGAAACGGATTTCGCTTTTTTTGTTTTTCACTAAAAGTCCAAAAGTTACTTGTCTCCCTTTAGGAATGTCGATAGGCAGAGGGAGGAATTTGCTACCAAAATTAAAACTCATTATAATGTAAATACTAAGACAAGTCAGCACAAAACTCTGCCCTATCTCTAATCGTTATTCGATCATATTCACCATGGCCTCATTTTTGCCATTTTGCTAAATATGAAATTATTCACAAATTCAATTAATACTTTTTGTTGTTGCTGCTGTTGTTGCAACGACCCTAACCTTAATTGAGCAGTGTAATCTTTTCAAAACAATTTAATTTAATTGTAGAAACGCCTTCTCATGTATTTGAGAAGGCGTTTTTTTATTTCTCTATTGCCAAAAAAAAATTATAATCATGTCCAAAAAAATCTATGTTATCCACGAAAATGATGCTTGGGTCGTTCCGCTCAGAGCAGCATTTCAAAAACTGAATTTACCATTTGAAGAATGGTTTGTTGACCGTATGACCCTCGACTTGAGCGAGGCACCACCCGAGGGTGTTTTTTACAATCGCATGAGCGCATCCGCTCATACGCGTGACCACCGATACGCACCTGAATTTACAGGCAATATTCTTTCTTGGTTGGAAAGACACAACCGAACGGTCATCAATGGTAGAAGAGCGTTGCAGTTAGAAGTTAGAAAATCAGAGCAGTACATTGCACTTCAAAAACACAATATTCTGCACCCCAAAACCATCGTCGCCAATGATATAAACTTGCTTCCTGAAGCTGTTGATAAATTGAATCAATTTCCTTTTATCATCAAACCAAACAGAGGCGGAAAAGGAACAGGTGTTCAATTATTTTTAACAAAAGAAAGCTTGCTCAATTCTATTCAAAACGGAGGTTTGGGAGAATCTTTGGATGGTATTTGGTTGGCACAACAATATGTCCGACCTGCCAATGACCGGATCGTCCGAGCGGAATTTGTGGGTGGAGATTTTTTATACGCTGTGAGCATTGATTCAAGTAAAGGATTCCAACTTTGCCCTGCTGATGCTTGTAATATTGAAGATGCTTTTTGCCCTGTAGGTGAATCAAGCACTGCTTCCAAATTTCAAATTTTAGAAAATTATAAAAATTCAGATTTAGAAAGATATGCTGATTTTTTAAAGGAAAATAATATTGGAGTGGGTGCGCTGGAATATGCAGAAGATGCGCAAGGTCGCCGATTTGTTTATGATGTAAATACGAATACCAATTATAACTCAGGAGCAGAAGCAGATTTTGGAAATCACCGTCAAGGGATGTTCGAGATTGCAAAATTTTTGGGTAACGAATTAGAAAAAATATCAGACGAAGTTGGCCAAAGAGCATTGGCTCAAGTCTGATCCCGTCCCGTCTCTGTCTCTCGTAGAGGACACAGAAGCAAGTTAGCACAATGGTTTTTCCATGCGGCACCGTGTCCTCTGCGAGAGACACAGCGCGGACTGGAAAAAATAAAGCGAAATTCCTCAACGGGTTTCGCTTTTTTTGTTTCTAAACCATTCCTTTGCGCTACTGTTTCAGGTAAAACAATTAGCAAAAATGAGATTATCGATACTTTCTTTTCTACTATTTTCTTCCTTTCAAATATTCGCTCAAAACGGTATTGTCAAAGGCGTCATGACAGACGCATTAACCAATGAACCCGTTGGATTTGCAAATATTCTCGTCATGGGAACCGATGCAGGTGCAGTCACTGATATTGATGGCAAATACGAAATTACAGGAATCCAACCTGGACTCTATGACGTCCGTGCAAGTTTTGTGGGATATGCAGAGTTGACCCAATATGAAATCCAAGTGACCAACTCCAAACCTGCCATCGTAAATTTCAAAATGGAGGAATCTGGAACCGAGCTGGACGAGGTCGTCGTGAAAGCTTCTCCTTTTAGAAAAACAGAAGAATCACCAGTCAGTTTGCGAACTATCGGCGTGGCTGAAATCCAGCGAAACCCAGGAGGTGCTCGTGACATCTCCCGAGTGATCCAATCTCTTCCAGGAGTAACATCAGCGAGTTCTTTTCGAAATGATTTGATAATTCGTGGCGGTGCGCCGAATGAAAATCGCTTCTACTTAGATGATGTGGAAGTGCCAAATATCAACCACTTTGCTACTCAAGGTTCGAGTGGTGGGCCAGTTGGATTGATTAATGTGAACTTTATCAGAGAGGTGGATTTTTTTAGTGGAGCCTTTCCGGCAAATAGAGGAAACGCGCTGAGTTCTGTTTTAAATTTCAAACAAGTGGATGGGCGCGATGATAGATTGGGGGCAACTTTCATGGTCGGTTCCTCAGATGTGGGTGGAACGATCGAAGGGCCTTTGAGTAATAAAACGACTTTCTTATTTTCGGCTCGACGGTCTTATTTACAGTTTTTGTTTAAAGCGCTTGGCTTGCCATTTTTGCCAACTTACAATGATTTTCAGACGAAAGTCAAATATAAAATCAACCAGAAGAATGAGATTTATTTCGTCGGTTTGGGCGCAATTGATCAATTTCAATTAAACCTTGATGCGAATGAAACAGAGTCCCAACAAAACGCATTAGACTTCCTACCCGTCAGTCCACAATGGAATTATACGAACGGTTTAGTTTATAAACATTATGACGAAAATGGCTATTGGACATTCGTCATGAGTCGGAACATGCTCAACAATGAATCTTTCAAATATTTCAAAAATGATGACTCTACTGAAGACAATTTAATTTTAAGATATAAAAGTCAAGAAATTGAAAATAAACTTCGATTAGAAAATACAAGTCGAATAGGTAATTATAAAATAAATATCGGAGCAGCATTCGAATTTGCTAAATACAACAACTCGACTTTCAATAAAATCTTTACGCGTACTGGACCACAAACGATTGATTTTGCTTCAGATTTTTCTATTGGAAAATATGGCGTTTTTGCACAAGGAAGTACAAAGCAATTGGACGAACGATTGGTCATGTCGCTCGGTTTTCGATTTGATGGAAACACTTTTGGTAGTGAGATGATTGACCCAATCAAACAGTTTTCTCCTCGTTTTTCATTAGCATACGCGTTGACAGATCGTTTGTCATTCAACTTTAACACAGGTCGATATTATCAATTGCCACCCTACACTGTTATGGGTTATCAAGAGAATGGGATTTTTGTAAATAAAAAAATTGACTACATTAGAAACGACCAATTGGTTGCTGGTTTTGAATTTAATACGGCTTCCAGTTCTAAAATTTCGATAGAAGGATATTATAAAAAATACGCAGACTACCCTTTCTTGACCCGTCAACAAATTACGCTCGCCAACCTCGGAAGTGATTTTGGAATTATCGGAAACGAGCCTGCTGTTTCTATGAGCGAAGGACGAACTTATGGTTTAGAATTTCTTTTTCAACAACGCTTGTACAAAGGATTTTATGGTATCGGAAGTTATACGCTCGGCTGGTCTGAGTTCGAAGATAAAGACGGAGAGTTAATTCCATCTGCATGGGATTCTCGCCATATTGTGAATCTTACGGTTGGTAAAAAATTCGGCAAAAACTGGGAAGCAGGCGTCAATTGGCGTTTTCAAACTGGACTACCATTCACGCCATTTAGCGATGATTCGGCATTAGTTTCCAACTGGGATATTACGGGCAGACCTATCACCGATTTCAGTTTACTCAATACACTTCGAGCTGGTAATGCCAATAACATTGACATACGTATTGACAAAAAATGGTTCTTCAAAAAATGGAGTTTAAACCTCTACCTCGATGTGGAAAACATCACTGGCAACGGAGTCAATTTGCCTCAACTTTTTCTCGACCGACCGTTGGATGAAAACATGACGCCTGTCGGCGGTGGTATCATTGAAAATCCAGGTGCACCAATCGGTGAACAACGCTATAGACTCAAAGAAGTACTTGACGAAGGTGGGGCGACTTTGCCTACGCTTGGGATTATGGTGGAAATTTAAACACGTTTCTTGAGCGACTTGATGGGACACGGATTTGACGGATAGAAACGGATTTTTACGGATTTCTGAGGAGCGCATTGTTAGGGGATAATTCAAATTATCCCCTAACTTTTTAATGAACTATTTTACTAACTTTGAGAGGTCAAATCAATCTCGTTAATCATCAATATCATGAAAAAAATTCTACTACTTTCCATTTTTTCAATTACAATAAACATAGCCTTTTCGCAGCAAACCATCAACGGTTCACTCACCCATGACGGCATTGATCGCGAATACATTATGTACATTCCAGAAAGCTACGATGAGAATGAACCAACACCCTTGGTTTTCAATTTTCATGGTTTTACGAGCAATGCAGCGCAACAGGCATTTTATGGAGATTTCAGACCGATTGCCGATACGGCAGGTTTCATCGTCGTTCATCCAGAGGGGACGACTTTTAATGGAAGTACACATTTCAATGTTGGCGGTTTCACCAATGGAAGCACCGTTGATGATGTCGGTTTTACAGAGGCGATGATTGAAAAATTTTCGAATGAAATGAATATTGATTTAAGCAGAATTTATTCAACGGGGATGTCAAACGGTGGATTTATGAGCTTTTTATTAGCTTGCCAATTGAGTGATAAAATTGCAGCTGTCGCCTCCGTTACAGGTTCAATGACCCCACAGAATTTTGATGCATGCGACCCAAATCACCCTACCCCAATTTTGCAAATACACGGAACAGATGATGCTGTCGTGCCTTATGAAGGTGCCAATTTTTCAAAATCAATTGATGAAGTACTTGCCTATTGGGTTGATTACAATAATTGCAATCCTACCCCAACGATAAGCGAACTTCCCAACACCAATATTATTGATGGTAGCACCGTAGAACACATCGTTTATGAA
>CALLVG010000027.1 GCA_938010715.1 uncultured Saprospiraceae bacterium | reverse complement strand
TTAGAATCCAATTTTCGCGCAGTAGTTTTCTTCTCAACTCAAATCTGGAGATTTGACAAAAAATGACATCAGTTTGGAGAACTCGTCGAGGCTGTCTTCTATGTTCGGATATGTTCGATTTTCAAAATCGAGCATATCTTTAAACTATTTCTAAAATACAAGGCTATTTGATTAGCTATCTCTTAAAAATATAACGGATTTTGAAAATCCCCCACATTAGGACTTATGAGACAAACTCCGTGCAGTTCTTTGAACTTTCACGAAAAAGTAAAACCGAAAAAACAACCTTTCGATTTGAAGCGGTTCTTTTTCAATATTACTAAGCAGCAAATCTCCAGATTTATATAATTATTTCACATAAAAGTATATTGGTCAATACAAATAGCAACTTGGTTAGGCAGTTCACGAAATTTCAGTTCAGACCAAAAAGTAGCAATATTGGGATGGATTTGCCTAAAAATACGGAATAGGGTAGGGTAGGACACACTAAAAGTAGCAATATTGGGAAACTGATTTCTGTAAATGATACTTATTTGATACCTATATGGTATCTACAGAATACTTAACAGGTATCATAAAAGGCTAAAAGTAGCAATATTGGGAAAACTCTATGTTTTATCTTAAAACGATATACCTTGCAGAATATTTGTTCTTTCCCATTTATGCTACTTTTGATACTATCAATAATGGTAGTAATATCATTAAAAAAGATCCAACAACAATGTAATCTGCTTTAGTTGTTGTATTCTTTATTTTATAAGATTCTATTTAGAAGGCTGTAAATTACTCATTATCAATTGGTTATGAGCTAAAAGGTAGCAAATATGGGATGTATGGTAGCAAAAATAGGAAGATAGAGCAGCAAAATTGGGAAATAAAGTAGCGAATATGGGAAGTAATATAGCAGATATGGGAAGAGCGTAGCAAAATTGGGATAAAAGCTTCCCAAAACTGCTACTTTATTGGAGTTATGATATAAATGAACTGTAATTTGATAAAGAACAGGTCAATTCATCCCATTTTTGCTACTTATGGGTTACATGAATAATAAAAAGACCTAAAACTGCTACTTTTTAAATATTGAGAAAATGGCAAGAAAAAAATTACAAAAGAAAAGGGGAGATACCATCAAACTGATCGTTAAGTCTAACGAATTGGTTGATGCTAAGTACATGTTTGATGCGTGGGAAACTCGTTTTTTTCATGCGCTTGTGGCGATGATCAATAAAAACGATGACGACGATAAAACCTATCGTATTTGGTTTAAGGATGTTAAGAAGCTATTCAATCTGAAAAGTAATCAATCTTACTCATTGTTGCGCGAGGCAGCCCGGAGTCTCAATCGAAAACCTGTATATATTGGTTGGATGAATGATCAGTTCAGAAGAGGCCGAGAGTATAATTTATTTGAATTTGTAGATTATTTGGAGGCAGGTCAAAAAGGGAGTGGGGTAGAGCGCCAAGAATATGTGGACATCAAAATTCATAATCAGATGAAACCTTTTTTACTTTATGTAAAAAAGAACTTTGACCCTAAGCTCACACGCTACACCTCTTATGATTTGAGAAACATTGAAAAGCTACAACCATATAGCATGCGTATTTATGAGCTTTTCAAACAACACGAATACAAAGGATTTCGAGAATTGAATATTAAAGATTTGAAAGATCGATTTCTGATCACAAATGAATATCCGCGATTTTCTACTTTTTACCAACGTGTTATTGCGCCTTCCATAAAGGCCATCAATAAGTTTACGGATATTACGGTTCCGATTGATCAAATCAGAAAAGTCAAAGAGGGTAGGAGAGTGGTGGCACTTCATTGCCTTATAGAAAGTAAAGAAAAAAGAGAGGTAGCCTTTTTGCGTGGAGAGTTGACACCTACTTTATTTGATGAGGTTAGCGATATTGAAGAGGCGAGCATCGAAGAAACGAAAGCAGACAAACAGTTTGGCCGATTTGAAGATGTGGTCGTAAAATCGTTTGGAGTTACGCCTTCCGTATTTTTGAAAATGTTGAACTCTGGTAAATACTCGAACGAAAATATTGAGCAAGCCATCGCAGTTACGCGCAGAGCAAAGTTTAATCAAGAAATCAAAAAGAGTACGTCTGGCTTTTTTCTAAAAGCATTGAAAGATGGTTACACAGATGAAAAGATAGAGGCCAAAAAATCGAAAGCCGCAAAAATATCGCTAAAGCAAAAGGTCAATGCCTTGCATGACGAGCAATCTGCTAAAATTAATGAACGAATCAGAGAGGTTACAAATAATAATGAAGAGGTAACCTTAAAAGCAATTGAGGCAATCGGAAACGATCCGTTGATGACAGCGGTGATTCGTTCAAAAGAAAAAAGCCTTGGGCGTGACTTGACGACTGAGGATTATCGGCGAGATCAACAACTTCGTGGTATGGTCATTAATAATATCATTTTGCAGCAGAAAGAGCAGTTCCAAGATATTTTAGAATATTATAAAGCGGCAATTTCTAATTTGAAAAATCAAATTTAGCCTTGCAGCCAATCACAGTGGATAAAAGTATCCGAGACTTTGCAAGTGTTCTTGAAATAGGGGAGTACCCAAATTTATTTTTCTCAAAAATGTAACAGTTATTTAACATAAGATGAATTATCACCAAAAATGTATCGTCCTGAAATAGGTTGACATTAAAATCACAAAACCAATGAAAATCATAGTTTAAATAGCTGGATAGGAAAGTTAGATTTTGATTTGTGCCTTACTTTCAATATCAGCCAAAGTTTTTCCATGTGGTAGTGATTTTAGATTTTCGTCCACACTAACAAAGACTAATTTTTCTATTGAAATAATGATTTTTTTTGTAAACAGATTGCGCACTTCACATCGAAACGTGATAGAAGTACGACCGATGGAAAGAAACTCTAATCCAATCTCAATCACATCTGCTTGCCTCGCCGAACTGACGAAATTGATCTCAGACATAAACTTGGTAACAACTCGTGTAGTGTCCAGTCTGGTCATTGCATAAATGCCTGCTTCCTCATCAATCCACTTCAAAAGTTGACCTCCAAAGAGCGTATCATTGGCATTCAAGTCACCTGGTTTGATGAGTTTTCTACTATAAAATTTCATAATTTATTATTTTAAAGTTCCAGCTGCTCGTTGCAAGCCAACTTGTATTTTTTGGAATGTGGCACGTAGTTTTGCCTGTTTTATTTCAGCGTCGATCAATTTTTGTTCTCGGGAGTTAACCAAAAAAAGTGAACTCTCTCCTATTCTAAATTTTTCATTTTCGGCGGCTAAGAGTAGTCGGTAGTTTTCGGTCATGTTCTCGGTGGTGCGCAACTGCGATTGCGTCAAATTCATTTGTTGAAGATACGCTTCAATCTTATTTTTGACCTCCTGCCTTTTTTGCGAAAGCTGTAAATTGGTAGTCGCCATTTTTATATCTGTGAGTTGTAGATTTCCTCTTGCTTTACGCAAAAAAAGTGGCATACTGAACTCCACTCCCCACTTGTAGTTTTCTTGAAAAAGTAGGGCTGGATTATTTTCTCCTCCATTTATTTTATCTCCATTTTGAAAATCTAATCTATCGGCGAGGAAGTTATACTCAATATTTAGTTTTGGTTTCAACTTTTCGGCCTTGAGCCGTCTTTCGATTTCGAGGTCGGAGAGTTTGAGTTGATAAAAACGCAAATCTGGATGAAACTTCATCAGATCATTTTGTACTCCAACGACTTCCGAAGGAATCTCTGCGGATAATGTGATAGGTAGCTGTTCAGGGAACATTTCTTCGGTCAATTCCAGCGGAACATCATTTTTTGTCCATAAAAAATTGGAGAGTACGAGCCGTGCATTCTGAAAAAACAATGCTGCTTCTTGCAATTGCAATTGCCGATTTTGCACCTGAATTTTTGATTCTAAAGTATCAATAGCTGGTTTGTCTCCTTGCTCAAAACTCGCCACTACTGCTTGCAATCGCGTCTCTGAAAATTGAAGTGCATTTTTTTGAATTTCGAGTAATTCGTAAGCGAAACTCCAATCCCAATAGGCCTTCGCCGCTTCAAACAAAATATCGTTGAGAAGTTGTTGTTGCTGCACTTTTGTCATCTCTCTAAAAATACGCGCTTGCTTCAATGCAGCACGTCTATCATCAATGAGTAAGCCTTGCAGCAAGGTGATTTTTCCACCCAAAACTGCTTGTCCTGCAGCTGGTAAATTACTGGAAGGATCCAGAAAAACACCATTGTTCCAATTATAACCAGCTTTGAATTCAGTGCCAAACCAAGTGGGCACTTTTACGCCCCCTTCTCCGATTCGAAAATAGTTTTTCCCATCGAAAGTTTTGTGCTCGTAGTCACCAAATAGCTTTGGGTCGAAGCCACCTTTTGCAATGCGACGGGTGGCATCGGCTTGGGCTTCGAGTAGTCCTGCTTGTTTACCGATCGGGTGATTTTGGCGAACTTGCTGCATGTATTCGCCGAAAGGCAAAATTGAATTTTGGGTATTTCCCCAAAAGGGGAGAAAAAAGAAGAAGCATGCTATTTTAAAAATATCTTTCATCACTTAACAGATTTCACGGGTGCTTTTAATTTGGGTTGTTTGTTCACCTCGCCGTCATAAAAATCGGGCGGAAAACCATTGAGCTGTCGCCACAGTTCGTACCATGCGGGCACATCGTTGAGCAGCGCAATTCCTTTTGCTCCAGAACCGACACGGAGTGCCTCTGGCCAAGGTTTGCTATCGTGAGGGCTCACCAAAATTCGATATTTTCCATTTTTTGAAATGTTATTGTCGATGGCCGCAATGTGTCCATGATACGTGCCAAAAGACAGTCCAGGCCAACCACTAAAAACAACTGCTGGCCATCCGTCAAAAAGAAATCGGACTTCTTGGCCACGCTCAATCAAGGGTAGGTCCATCGGACGAACAAACAACTCAACTGCCAGCTGAAAATCGGCAGGCATGATGTCCACGATGGCTTCACCCTCTTTGACTGTTTCGCCAATACCGGGTTTGAGTGCCTCATTGATAAAACAGCGCTGTGGAGCAGTGATGTAATAAAATTCGTTTCGGCGCACATAGTTTTCGGCCTGACTTTGCAATTTATTCACGCTGCCCTCTGCGTCAAATCGCGTGGAGAGGGTGCTGAACTTATCACTCTGTGCTTTTGCGATTTTGTTCGCGTATTCATTCTCGATGGTATTGACGTTGAGTTTGGTGATGGCTACCTCGTTTTCTGCTTCAGCCATTTTGTTTTTAGCAGAAATTAATTTGGCCTTTACTTCCTGCACTTTGAGGCGTTTAGCCTCCAAATCAGTTAGCGATTTTATTCCTTTTTGAAAAAGAGTATCTGTACGCTTTAATTGAAATTCAGCGATTTCTGCGTCGATTTTTGCCTGTTCGACGGCAGCTTTTTGGGTTTCGAATTTGAGTTCTGTTTGACGGATCTTATTTTGAAGTTGTGATTTTTTGAAATTCAATTCTTCTTTCATTGCCCGTACTTGGTTTTCGAGCGCACCTACTTTTTGGTCATAACTGCCGATGGCGGACTGTTTTGCTTTTACCTGATTTTGCATTCGATTAACCAATTGAGGATCAAAATATTCAGCCTTAATTTCTGAAAGAAAAGCAATGGTATCTCCTTTTTCGACGAGCTGTCCCTCGCGCACATACCATTTTTCTATCCTTCCGGCAATGGTCGAATTGATGGTCTGTGGTCGCTGTCCGGGTTGTAGTGTCGTCAATTTTCCTTGGGTCTGTATATTCTGCGTCCATGGCAAAAACATGATGATCAAAACAATGATCAATAGCCCAACCAACCAACGCGTAAACATTCGATTGGCAGAGGAGAGTGCTGATTTATTGAAGCAATCATACTCGTCTAACTGAACTGCTCTTTTTACTGAGTTTGGTGATATATTTAGCATTTAGGAAAAATTCAATTTTTTGAAAAAAAACTATTAAGTATTACTCAAAAAATAACTTCCCTCTTCAATTCAAATCTGGAAGTTATGTTTTGAACATTACTAAGATATTTCATATCCTGGATTGAAAATCCGACGGTAATGGTCTGTTTGCTTAACTTCATCATAAGTTCCTTGCATGATAATTTCTCCTTTTTTCATGACAATAACTTTGTCACACTGTGATGCAAAATATGGGTTGTCACTGACCGCAATAACAGACCAGTTGTTTCGCTGATCAAGTATATAGTCAATGATTTGTTCACGCTCTTCTTTTTTGATGTTTGGGAAAATTTTATCCATTGCTATCAATCTTGGATTGGAAACAATAGCTCTTGAAAGAATAATTTTCTCCCTAATACTTCCAGGAATATTTCTACCACCGGGTATCAATTGTGTATTTAGTCCTTCAGGTTGGTTTTGGATGAAAGGTGTTAAATCCATTTTTTCGGCAATTCGCAAAACATCAGGTATCGAAACTTCTTCATGTCCCAAAGTGATGTTTTCTAAAACGGTTCCTTTGAATATGTCCTCTTGCGAAGTGCCATCTCCAATATGGCGGCGAAGGTTACTTATTTTGAAATTCCTTTGAGGCACGTTATTATAAATCAACCCGCCTTCATAATCACTGTATAAACCTGCGACCATTTGCACAAGAGTGCTTTTTCCTGAGCGATTATATCCAGTGATACATATTTTTTCACCAGATTCGATGTTCAAACTAATGTTTTTCAATGTCCTATTTTCATCATCTTCAAATTTGAAACTAAGGTTGTTGAACTCAACTTTCATCCCTTTTCCTGTATCTACTTCTTCGAACTTGATCCCATCCTCTCTGTCTAAACCTATATCAGTTACAAAACCTATTTTATCTAATCCAGTAAGAACATCGTAGATAGTTTCCATGCTCAAAATCAGTTTTTCAACTGAACCAATAATCAATAGGACTACAATCTCTGCTGCAACAAATTGTCCGATATTAATTTGATTATCTATTACCAAAATACTTCCTAAAAGGAGGAGCGCTCCCGTAACGATGGTTTTGAAAGCGACAATATTTCCGTATTGAACAAGAAGAATACGAAAGTGCTTTTTGCGTGAATCAAGATAACCACTTACTAATACATCTACTTTTTGCATAGCAAAATCACGATCTCCAGATAGTTTGAAAGTCGTATTTGCCCGTGCTAACTCTTCGAGCCAATGCGCAACCTTATATTTGTATTTGCTTTCTACCAAACTGGTTTTGAGGCCAATTGGCCCTGTAAAGTAAAAAATCACTGCCAGCACAAATAGCAATACAATTCCAAAAAAGACGAAAAAGGAATGATAAAATGAAATTAGTATCAAGCCAAATACAATCTGCAAAAGAGCAGAGGAGAAATCCATCAATATTTTGGGTAATCCTTTTTGAATTGTCAGGGTGTCAAAAAAGCGGTTGACTAATTCTGGCGGGTATTCCTGCCGCAAATTTTCTAACTTAAACCTCGGAATACGGTAGGCAAACTCAAAAGCTGATCGAGTGAAAATACGGCGCTGCAATGTCTCCGAAACGGTGAGTTGCATTATTTTTAAAATACCAGTCAGAGCAGTTCCGATAGTCACGATTCCAATCAATATATAAATCGAAGAAGACATGGCGCCTCCTGCAATTAGCCCAATGATCGCTTGCACTCCCAATGGCAACGATAGGGTAATCAACCCTGCAAAAATTGCATAAACATATATATAGGTAATGTCTTTGCGGTCCAACTCCAGCATTTTGAAAAATCTGCGAAGTGGGGTCCAAATCTCTTGTTCTTTCTTCATTGTGTTCTGAAATATAACTCAAAATAATAGCATTACTATCTTACATGATAGTAAATGTGCGTGGTCGGATTTTGTTCAAAACGAATTGGCTTTTTTTAGATCAAAATATTTGATTTTTAGAATTGGTGGTTCTTTCTATGAAGAAAGACAAGAAAAGGCAAATAATTGATATTTTTCGTATTGCCTGTGCCCGCCCGTCTGCCATCGGCGAACTGGGTTTTTGTCTTATTCAGAATGAAAATTTCTCACTTTCGCAAAATCATGAATTTTTAAACAACTTCAGAGTTTAAATCTAATTCTACTTTGTTTTTTTCTCTCTTTTGAGTGAAACGCGTTCCACTTTTCCTTCGCTAATTCTTTCCACTTGAGAAGTTATTTTTTGGGCGTTACTTAATTTAAACGCATTAGTTGACTAAATTCCTAAATTGCGAATTAATTATTTGGAAATAAATCCCTTTCATAAACATGAAAATTCAATCTATACTCGCATTCGTACTCCTAATTTTTACAATAAGCGATTCATTTTCTCAAAGCACGAATTTCTCTACCGAAAGTCGGGGCAATCAGATTTTGGGTAGATTACAAATCAAAACAGGTTGCAAGACGCCCTACCACAATGCAATCAAGCCTTATGCTCGCAACCACTCTGTTTTGTATGCATTTGATTTATTAGAAAATGACTCCATTCTTTCCAGAAAAGATCGGTACGACATCCAATATCTTTTGGACGATAGTAATGAGTGTTTGGAAACTATGGACATTGATTTTTACCAAAAAACTAAAAAGCCAATATTAAAGACTTTCTACCGTTCGCCTGCTAATTTTTATGAATTAAATAAACGTAACATTCACCTTCGAGTAAATCCTATTTTAAATTTTTTTTATGCAAATGCCGAAAATCAATCGGAGCCCGTTTTACTCAATCGAGCGGGTTTGCGACTTCGAGGAGGGCTTTACAATAAAGTATTTTTTGCTTCTAATCTTTGGCGTACGCAAGGACGATTTGCAAACTACGTCACGAGCCAGATCAACGAAACCGAAGTTATTCCAGGAGCAGAAAGTTATGGAGCTTTTGAAAGTTCACTTTTCAATATTGAAAATGGATTTGATTTTTCGAATGCTCAATTTTACATCAATTTCAATGTTACGAAACATGTTGGCGTACAATTGGGACATGGGAAAAACTTCATTGGAAATGGGTATCGTTCGTTGCTTTTGTCTGATTTTTCTTCCAATTATAATTTTCTAAAATTTGATTGGAATGTTTGGCGATTTCAGTTCCAAAATATCTTTGCTGAATTGGAAACCAACAATCAATTGGATAGAAATACGGCAACTGTGAAAAAATATACGGCTACACATTATTTAGATTACGCACTTCACAAAAACATAAATATTGGCTTTTTTGAAACGGTTGTTTTCAGCAGAAACAATCAATTTGAATTCCAATATTTAAACCCAGTAATTTTATATCGAACAGTAGAGCAAGCGATTGGCAGTCCAGACAATGTCATCATCGGTCTGAATGGAAATTGGAATTTTTTAAAGCGGTTCCAAATTTATGGACAGTTGATTTTAGATGAGTTCAAATTTGATGAATTGATTTTGGACAACCGAGGTTGGTGGGCCAACAAATACGGCTATCAGGCGGGGATTAAATACATCAATGCGCTTGGAGTCGATCATCTTGATCTTCAATTTGAAACCAATACCGTGCGTCCATATACTTACACGCATAATGATACATCAGCGGTTTATTC
The DNA here is from genome assembly GCA_938010715.1 of uncultured Saprospiraceae bacterium. Taxonomy (GTDB): domain Bacteria; phylum Bacteroidota; class Bacteroidia; order Chitinophagales; family Saprospiraceae; genus JAGQWW01. The sequence goes on along the minus strand of CALLVG010000027.1, from coordinate 1,659 downwards.
TCATTTTAATCAGCCATTGGCACATCCGCTTGGCGCTAATTTTAGAGAGTATTTGGGAATTATGAGGTATCGACCAACCAACAAATTATCACTTGAAGTGAAAGTGATTCAATACCAAAAAGGAGAGGATGATTTGGGTAGAAACTGGGGTGGTAACATCCTACTGTCCAATGACACAAAGGCACAAAGTTATAATAATACCATCACGCAAGGCGTAACCAATACAACGACTATTTTGAGCGGCTTAGCTTCCTACGAATTATTCCATAACTGCTTTTTAGATCTCGAATATTTTCAACGATCCAAAAACAGTATTGATGACAAACTTGATTTGGAGACGCGATATATTGGAGGTGGGTTTCGTTTGAATATCGCTAGACTTGATCAGAATTTTTAATAAAAAAAGAGACGGTCTTACAAGTTCGGATATGTTCGATCCTGAAATTTAACTTAAGGTTAAAAAAGGCGCATAGCGCCGTCCCTGTTGGTAGCAATGAATTTAAAACCAAGAAAAATTAAGGCGCGTAGCGGCGCCACTGTTAAACTATAATTGACGGGGACGACGCTACGCGCCTTTTCAAATACCAGATTGATAGTGCTAAAATGATGGCTCAATGGTTTGACGGCTATATGGTTTGACGGCTATATGGTTTTTGCGAACAATTTGACCATATAACCATCAAAATCATTGAGAATCCTCATTTATATAAAACACTAACCTAAATTTTCTTAACCAACTTCACCAATAACGTACATCTCTGTAAGTGTTGGCCCTACGCTGCCACCTTTTGGCTCAAGCGTAACGGCAAATGCCTGAACATTTTCGACATGAGGAACTTCAATTAGTAAATCTGAACTAACATCCATATCAAAGACACCCATGTCAACTGGTTTTCCATCTACGATAGCCCAAAGTTGATATTGCTTGTCGGAAGGAGGTACTGGCATATTATTGACATCCAAATAAGTTTTTTGGAAGTCTGGATTCCAATAAACTGTTGCGATGGCATCGGGCGCCTTATCAGTACCTTTCATTCTGATGAGATGATTGGAAGCCGTTCTGATGTTTCTCATCTGCTCTTCCAACATTTTGTTATCAGACTCGATAGTGGCACATTTCTTTTCTTGCGTTTCTAATTTTGTATTAAGTTCAGTCAGTTCCTGCTCTTTGTCGTTGTTTTGGAAAAACATCCATCCACTCCAAGCCAATGCTCCTACGAGTAGAGCGGACAATGCTGGTGTCAACCAACTCGTTCTTGTGGAAGTAGGAACTCCATTGTCAGGAGGCAAATTATCAATTTTTTCAAGTATTGATGTTTCGAGAGAAGGCGGTGGAGGAACTGCTCTCTGTGTGCTGTATAAATAAAGCGCATTCTCAATCGCTAAAATCTCTTTCTTTACTTCAGGATATTGCTCTGCAAGGTGAGCAACTTCTCTACGTTCGGTAGGTGGCAACTCATCTAGCACGTAGAGTTCAAGTATTCCCGATGATATATATTTCTTAATATCCACTGTTACAATTCTTTAGATAAAATTCAATAATGTTAAATAAAATAGCTAGATGAACTCCGTTTTCAGGATCAGAGAGTTTTTTGCGTAGCTCTTTTAAAGCTAATCTTACTCTTGACTTGACCGTTCCTAAAGGAATGTCGAGCTCTT
>CALLVG010000026.1 GCA_938010715.1 uncultured Saprospiraceae bacterium | reverse complement strand
CGGATTTCTGGAGAATATATCTCATTTGATGTTTTGAAATCGCCTGCCAAGCCTGGAGAAGCATTCACTTTTAGTGGTTATGGAAAAAAAGACAACGGCGTTGGGTGGACCTCAATAGCACTTCGTTTTTATGATAAAGATCATAACCAACTTTACGTTAATGCCTCAGGAGTAGAGAGTAATACCTATAGTCTTTTAACTGGTGGTGGGATTGCACCTGCCAATACAAGTTTTGTGGATATCCAATTATGGAAAGGAAATGGCACTGGAAATGCAACTTTCGATGACATTTGTTTGAATAGATTCCCATTTCCAGGAGAAGGACATTGTCAACCTATTACAAACAGTGGATTTGAAAGTTCAATCGGTGCAGAGTGGTCTCCTTGGGGTACCATAACTCAAACTACCGATGCTGCTGAAGGAAATTATGCTGCTTTGATTGGAGGTGGTGTTGATGGTGGAATTGGAACTTCCTTCTCTGCAAAAAGCGGAAAAACCTACAAATTTAGCGTAAGCATAAAAGAAACAGGATCAATAGGTTGGTCTGGAATGGGGTTAGTATTTTATGATGAAAATTGGAATAAACTATCTTCTTCCTTGAGTGATGTATTTTCCTCTTCTTATCAAGAATATGAATTAGTAGCAGAGGCTCCAGCAGGTACTGCACATATTAATTTTTGGCTTTCAAAATATGGAACTGGTGATTTATTTGTTGATGGCGTTTGCCTTCAAGAAGTATTTCCAACAGAAGATTGTACCAATGGAAAAGATGATGACGGTGATGGATTAGTCGATAGCGATGATCCTGATTGTATTGGTTGCCAAACCGCTTTTTTAACTAACAATGGATTTGAAGATGACCTAACAGGTTGGAGTCCAAGTGGAACGCCGACAGTTTCAAGTGATGCCTTGAGTGGACTAAAGGCAATTGAATTAGATAATTCAGGTGGGAATCTTGGTTTTTGGCAAAACTTCTCCGTAGCTCCAGGTGATGTAATTACGCTTTCAGCTTACGCAAAAAAGACTGGTTCGGCTGTTCCAACCATAGGAATTCAGTTTTTTAATGCTTCAGGAAATCAAATACGTTCTGAGTATCGAAAAATTAATACAACAGATTATGAAGAATACCTTTTCTCTTTAATGGCTCCTGCAACGACGAGCAGTGTAACTATTATTAGTTGGAATGCACTATCAAATGGTGCTGGTTCTGGATTCTTCGATGATTTTTGTGTTAGTAAATATAGCTTGCCACTAACGACATGTAGTGGTTCGAGTTGTGAATTAGAAGCTTCTCACAATAATTATGTTTTCACAATTGATGATTCTGGAAGTGGACATAATGTTTTAGACTATGATAGAGGAGATTTGCAGTTGTGTGATAATGGCGATGGCACATTAAGCATTAAAGGACATATTGTCAACGGCCGTGATGCCGCTTGGAATCCAAACAATGCAACACCTTGCGGAGGAGATGATATTTGGGAAATGGATCTTTTATTGTTCGATATGCAGTCTTGGGAAGAGTTTCAAGGAACCACTGAAATGAATAGTAGCTGTGCTGAAAATTATCCTAATTTGGACTACTGGCAAGTATCTGGTACCCTTACGGGAAAAGGCTGTAATGCAGGAAGAACACTTGACTTCATCAGCGCTACCAAAAAGAACATGAATGGTCAAGAAATTCCATATAGACTACAAATTGGTTGGGGAGGAAACTCTCACAATTGTGAATTTGGAATGTCAACTTGGTTTGATGCAGTAGAAAACGGAAAATCGATCAATCCTGATATCTACGCTAACTTGGATTATCAGTGCTACCGAGCAATGAGACCAACAACCTCATGCGAAAATTTTGTAGGAAACCCGGAATTTGATTTTGGAACAGATGGCTGGCATTTAGCGACTCAAACTGGCAATACTGCTACCTTGAATGCAGATAACACAAACCAACTCTCTGGAGCAAATGCTGCAAGAATTGATGTCTCAACTGCTTCGGGTACTGGATGGCACATACAGTTGGTCCAACGTAACCAGACGATTGAATCTGGCGAAACCTATACCATTAGCTTCGACGCTAAAGCAGCTGCTAATCGTATGATGAATGTCAGAATTCAAGATGACGCAGCTCCGTGGACTGTTCACTGGCAACAGCTCGTGAATTTGACCACCAGTAGCCAAAGTTTTTCATTTGACTATACTTCGGCAGTAAATAAATACGGAAATGTTAGATTAATATTTGAAGTAGGGCAGAGCACAGAAACAGTATATATTGATAATGTTGCTCTCAAAGAATCATGTGAGAATTTAAAAGAAATTTGCCCTACATTAAACTCCAATGAAGGATTCGAAAACGCTGGAAGTATCTCTTTTGATACAACATATCAAGGAGTTCCTGCTGCAAAGATTACAGACCCTTACATCATTCCAGACTGGAGTATTCAGGGAGGGTCATTAGGTAATTCTCCTAAAGTTTATTTAATAAATGATAGTAATGATCAAGTAAACAATCCAGAAGGAGATAATTTTGTTCTGATTGGTGATATTCTATACTGTATAGGTGGGCAGGTCAATATGAAAGCTAACTCCTGTTACGAAATATTATTTGACGGAGCACTTTTCTCTGAGACGGGTAGTGTTAATTCAGAAATTAAAATCGAGGCTTTTGCATTCGGTTCTGGTTTTACTGAGATCACTACAATTAGACCTCCTGTCAATAGCGATTTTAATAACATGGATTGGGTAACATACAAGATCCCATTTACACCAACTGTGGAAGCCGATTATACTATGTATGTAACATCTGGAGTTTTTGCATTTGGACAACAAGAAGCAGGTATTGCGATAGACAATTTCATAATAAGAGAATGTTGTAATGTAGAGGTTTGTGGTAATGGTATTGATGATGACGGTGATGGCTCAACTGATACGGATGACCCAGATTGCTTCGACTGTGCCGCAGGTTTATTAAACAACCCAGAATTTACCGATGGTTTTAATGGTTGGTCAGGAACTTCTGCACATGCTATTGAAATAGAATCAAATGGGAATAAATTCGCTCGTTCTACAACTTCCGGTGGTTTTTCTCAAACACTCGCAGCAACCCCTGGGTTAGATTATACCCTTAAAGTTTTAGCAAGATCAACCAATGCAGCGGGTGCCTCCGCTGGGTTTTCATTTCATGATGCCTCAGGTACAAAGATAGGGGCAGATAATTTTTTGAGCATAATCAATTCGGATTTTAGAGAATACTTTACAACCGTCACCGCACCAGCAAACACAGCGACCATTAGAATTTTTACCTACAATGGTTCAAATAACACCGCAGATTACGATGGCTTTTGTTTGACAGAAGGCTCACTGGAGATTTGTGGAAACAATATAGACGATGACGGGGACGGACTGATTGATGGTACAGATCCCGACTGTGGTTCTAACTGTGCCTTAACCAATCCAAACCCAGCCTTCCCACTTGATATGAATGGTGACAACACCGGTTGGATAGACTACAACTTCGGTCAAGATTTTATCCTTTCGGACAATGGAGACGGTACCATGCAAATCACAGGTACACTAATCAATGGAACTGCCGTTGATTTTGGCGGTGGAAGTACTGCCTCCTCCTGTGGTTCCAACGACAGTTGGACAGTTACCCTAACCCTCTCCGATAGAATGAATTGGACAAACTGGCAAGCTATGGGAGGAACTGCCTACATCAACTCTAACTGTCCTGGCAACGAAGCCAACTTTGATTATTGGGATGTATCCGGAACGATTACGGGCACTGGCTGTAACACTGGCAGAACCCTCTCTGTCAACAAACCAACTGGAAATTATAGATTACAGATAGGATACGGAGGAAATTCCAACGACAGAAACTGTGAGTTTGGTTTTTCAACCTGGTTTGCCATTACGGAAGGAGGCAATACCATTGGCGGAGATATTTATGCTTTCTTGGATGCAAACTGTTACAACCCATCTCAATCTCCTAATTGCTCAATCGACATCTCAAACATAGCCGTGAGTAACTGTGTCGATCACCCATTAGAGGATGTCGCACAAGTTGAGGTAACCGTAACATGGAGCAACGCACCAGCAAATGATACAATTGAATTACTCCTTAACGGAAAAACAGAATTCATCAATGTAGCTGGAGGAGACGTTTCTCCATATACGTTGAATTTAATGGTTCCTGCTGACGGTGCGACCAATATTCCAATTTCAGTTAACTGGAAAAATAACCCAGGCAATTGTACAGATAGTGATACATTCAATGCACCAGCGAGTTGCTCAACTGGAGAAATTCCATGTTCAATTCTTTACCTGTGTGGGGATAACAAATATCAAGATGCCGAGCCATGGGATCATGGTATGGCTGTTTACTTAGATAGAGTGAATGGTTCAGCTACCTTGACCACAGCAGCTACAAAAGCAGATGCAAATGGCTACGGATTGTATGATCCGATGAATAGTTCAACTCCATTGTCTATCAATCTTGATGACTTTGATTTAATAGTTGTTTCCCCTTCTGTAGGTGCTAATCATGCAAATGATTTGGTCGATGCAATGAAAACATTTCAAGGTGGTATTTTAAATATGCAATATACCATCGCAGATGACCTTGGAATTTCATCTGGGGATGGCTGGGTAAATTATAGCAATGAAGTTTATTTTGATAATACCAGTAGCTTTATATATAGCAACTACGACAACTCCGCTCCTGTTTACCAACAAACAAGAACAGTATATTCTTACCATACTGGTATTGGTGAAGATACTTATTTATGGAGTAGTCAATGGAGTATGTCAGGCAACAACAATGGCGTTTTTATTCATTATGATAAAAACGATGTACTACCGGGGATTTCTTCGCATGGAGCAAGAGTTCAGTTAGGATATCACTTGGATGGGTTTTATAATGCTCATCATGATAATGACCCAATTCCGTCTTTGCCAATTAGTTGGTTTGACCCGACAAAACACTTAACTGAAAGAGGTAAATTTTATTTAGAACAAGCACTTATTTTAGCTTCCACAGAATGTGGCCTTGAGCCAGAAATCTGTACCGACGGTATCGACAACGACGGTGATGGTCAAATAGATTGTGCAGACACAGATTGCTCAGGTACACTTGCCGTGTCATCCAGTATTCCAGTTATTGGATGTGGAGGTGGTGGTAGCCAAATTGATTTGGTTACAACGGGTACACTTCCTTACGCTTATGTTTGGAGTGATATGGCACCAACGGCACAATGGACTTTTGAAAATTCTACCAACGATGTTTCTGGAAATGCTAATCATCAAAATGGAGGACAAACAAATACTTTTGCTTACTCAAATAATGTAATTCAAGGTAATTATGCTGGAGAGTTCTCTGGTGATGATTATATAAGATATAGTATTGACGGTGGTTTCATGGAAGTTACCTTTTCTAAACATACTTTCTCTGGATGGATTAAACCTGCTAATTTAACAGGTATTAAAACCATACTTGATGAAGGGGGGGCTACTAACGGTATTGCGCTTCGACTCAATAATAATAGATTGGAAGGGGCTGTAAGACATGGAGGAGTGCAGGTGAATTCTAACCCATTAACGATACCAGCTGATGGTGCTTGGCATCATGTTGCCATGGTTTTTGATGAAGGGGTTTTCTCTATTTATTTAGATGGAACTGCATCAACGCCAGTCACAGCAACTTATTCTGCAATAGGGAATCACAGTGGAAATGGAGGTTTAGGATATTATGACAATGGTTCTGGATTTGGGGGTGGTAGTGGAAACTACTATGTTGGATTAATGGATGATGTACGTCTGTTTATTGGGCAAGCATTGAATCCAAATCAGATAACAGATATTGCAAGAAATGATGGCGACCGTTATCACTTACAAGATGGTAACTACACGGTTACAGTAACGAATGGTGCACACTGTGTGGATACTGAAAATGAAACCATCCAGATTACAAATTATGTCAACGTAACTACTGCAGGTGCAGTAGCTGCCGACCAATCAATTTGTAGTGGAGATACACCTGCTCTTTTGACCAGTACCACTACTGCATCAGGAGGAAGCGGATTGATGATTGAATACCAATGGGAGTCTTCAGCAGATAATTCAAGGTGGACGATTATTGGAGGAGCTACTGCTTTAACTTATCAGCCAGGAGCTTTGGCACAAACAACTTACTACAGAAGAGGAGCATCTCGTGATGGTTGTTCTAATCAAATATATTCAAATACACTGACCATCACGGTTGCAGATAATCTAACCGATCCAGGTTTTATAATTGGAGCAGAGGAAAAATGTGGAAGTTATGACCCAACGGAAATCAGCAGCCTTGGTGCTGCTTCAGGTGGTCAGGGTGGCACGATTGAGTATCAGTGGGAATCTTCAACGGATAACAGTACTTGGGCTAATATTTCAGGTGCGGTTACAGAGTCATTCGATCCACCAACAATTACGCAAACAACTTATTACAGAAGAAAAGCAAGACGCTCTTCTTGTGCAGCTTATTTGATTTCTAATGTAGTTGAAAAAACAGTAGTTAATAACTTCAATAATGGAGGAACGATTGGTGCTGACGAATCAATGTGTGGAAGTTTTGATCCGATTAACGTAATGAATATTGCCGAACCTTCTGGCGGCGCTAATGGTTCGGTACAATATCGATGGGAATCAAGAACAACTGGTAACTGGTCAACTATTTCGGGTGCAATAAGCTATGCTTACGACCCATCAACGATTACGGAGACTACTCAATATAGAAGGTTGGCAAGACGCTCACCTTGTTCTAACTGGATATATTCAAACACCGTAACAAAAGAAGTAGTTGGCGAGCCAGTAGCGCAGTTTGCTACAGCACCACTTGGAACTGTTTGTGGAAATGTTTCATACCTTTTCCTTGCCTCAGATGCAGGATCTACTTCTGCTACCTATATCTGGAATTTTGGACCTTATGCAACGCCTTCTACCGCAGGAGGTAATGGCCCTCATTCTGTTAGTTTCGATTTCCCAGATGATGTTCCATCAACTGCTTTCGATGTAACACTTGATGTTGTTATGAACGGATGTACAGTACAAGATGTACTTAGTTTGAGTGGAAAACCTGAATTAAAAGCGACTAATATACTGCCAAGACACCCTTCTACCTGCGCTTCAAATAATGGAGGTATAGATATTTTTCCTACGTACCCAGCAGGTTCCGATGTTCAAGTATCTATTGATGCGGGGCTTAATTGGGAACCTATCAATGAGTTTTCGGTAAATAATATTGGATCTGGAAATTATACCATCTATTTGAGATATGCAGATGGAGAATGTTCTTATCAAGTAGGGAGTATTAGTTTAATAGAGCCATCTGTACCAGCTTCTGGGATTAATGAAGATTATGATGTAGAATGCGACGGATTCGCCAAAACATTCTCTGCCATTCAAAATGCAGGAATTGATACTTATACTTGGGATTTTGGAGCAGATGCTTCTCCTGCAACAGCTACTGGGGCTGGCCCTCACAATGTACTTTATAACACTTTCGGTGAAAAATCTATCTCCTTAGAAACCGAATCTAATAACTGTTTGGTACCGTACGCTGAAGATTTCCAGATTATCGCAAGTTTGGATAACGGCGGGGAGATTGCTTCTGATCAGTTTTTATGTGCTGACCCAGATCCAGATGTTTTGAATAATGTGATTGCTGCATCAGGTGGAGGCGGGAGTGAGATTGTTTATCAATGGCAAAAACGAACCAAGCTAAACCCTAATGTTTGGGGGGCATGGCAAGATATTGCTAGCGCAAATGGAATAGAATATGATCCAGGTGTTTTGACGGAAGTCACTCAATACAGAAGAATTGCTTGGAGAGAAGGATGCCCATATATAGTAGAATCAAATGTCGTAGTAGTAACACCTTCTACGAGCCCTGTCGCAAATGGCGAAACTTTCAGCAGCGTTTGTCCAGGTCAAACTTTTGCAGAAAATGTATCACTCAATGATGCGAATGTTCAAAATGCAACTTATAGAATTGATATGCCAGCAACAAATGGTACCGTGACAATTTTCTCAGATGGAACATTCTATTACGACCCGAATACGACTTTCTGTGGAACAGATCAATTTACCTACGAAGTTTGTAGTGATAATGGAACTTGTTGCGATAAAGCTGTGGTTCAATTAAATTTGACTGATACAGAAGCACCTCAATTAGAAAATATTCCAGATGACATTACCATTCACTGTGATGAGGAAGTTCCACTACCTCCATTTGTAAGAGCATTGGAAAACTGTTTGACTGTTTCTCTTGGATTGGATGAAGTTTCAACTCAAGGAATTGATACTTGCTCAATTTATGATTATGAAATTAGAAGAATTTGGACTGCAACTGATTATTGTGGAAATGCAAATTCTGATGAGCAGAAAATTACAGTTGAGGACATCACTGCTCCAGACATCTACCGTATTTATACTTTACCAAACGGTAAAAAAATGGTAGCAGGTGTGATGGAAAACGTTGGAGAACACTGGAAATATATTTCCTTACCAATCTCTTTTCCAACCAAACCTGTAATCTTTACGCAAGTAACTTCTGAGGTAGATGACTCTACAGCCGTGGTTCAGTTGAGAAATATTTCTTCTTCACAATTTGAAATGAGGTTGAGAGAAGAAGAAGCATTGGATGGAAAACATGGAAGAGAAAGTGTTGCTTGGTTTGCAATTGAGCAAGGTGATTTGGGTAATGGTGAAGTAGAAGAACTATCTGTAAGTACGAATGGAACCTCAATTGGGTTTTTACAAAATTATGGATCAGATCCAATTTTCTTAGCAGGCCTTCAGACTACTTTTGAAAATGATCCTGTAGGACTTGAACCTTCTGGTTACAGTTCTACTGGAATAACAATGAGTATTAGAGAAGAGCAATCTGCTGATACAGAAACAAGCCACATAGACGAAAAACTTGGATATTTGGTAATGAGTAATGTTGGAGATTTGACCTTAGCTTCTGGAGAAGTTTATGGTGAAGTTGGTCATGAAGATGTTGCTTCATCATGGAAAACTATTAATCTTAACAATACTTACCACAACGCGGTGGTCGTTGCTACAGTCAACTCAAATATTGGAAATCAGCCAATCATTCGGATTAAAAATGTAACGGCTACTTCTTTTGATATTAAATTAGAAGAGTGGGAATATGAGAATGGAACCCACGATACAAGAATTTTGTCATACATGGTCGTAGAAGGAAGTATTCCTTTTGACGGAAGTTTCTCTTGTGATGCAATTCCAAATCCTTTACAACAAGGAGTTGAAATAATCGCAGTAGATAATTGTGATTTGACTATTGAAATGGAGTATGAAGAGGTGTTAAATTCAAATAACTGTGCTCCTGATAACCTATTGGTTCGCACATGGACTTCAACAGATGAGTGTGGAAATTCAACATCTTATACACGTAGCTTAAGCGTTTTTGACAATACACCTCCAACTTTTACAGTACCAGCAGATGTAGAAGTTTCTTGTTTGGATGACATTGATGATTTGACATTGACTGGCGATGTGACGGACGAGTCAGACAATTGTGCAACTGATTTAGAAGCAACTTACAATGATATTTTCCTGACGCCATTTACATGTGACTCAAGTTTTACGGTATATAGAGAATGGACATTGGAAGATGGTTGTGGAAATGCAGTAGTAGATACACAATTAGTCAACATCATCCACCAAGGTGTTAGTTTAAGACTGAAAATGTTCTTGCAAGGTGCCATGTACAAATCACCAGATACGCTCATGCGTGATGATTTGAGAGCTTATGGCCTATTGCCAACAACCGAACCTTACACAGATTATGCACACTTTTTGCATATTGGTGAAGGTGGTGGAGAAACAGTCGATCCAGCAGTTTTTGATGTAACTGGACCACAAGCGATTGTCGATTGGGTATTTGTAGAAATCAGAAATGCTACCAAAAAGGATTCTATTATTGGTACGCGATCAGCACTGATGCAGCGTGACGGTGACATCGTTGATATTGATGGTTTTTCACCATTAAAATTCAATGTGGTACAACCTGGTAGTTATAATGTAGCCATCAGACACAGAAACCACCTTGGAGCGATGACTAAAGAAACCAAACTGTTAACTGAAGATCCAGGGAACTCCAAAATTGATTTTACAAAACCAGATCGTATTACTGATATTTTTAACGAAAGTTATGGTTGGGAAGACCTTGACCGAGATGGCAAAATCGTTATTTGTCATGATGATTCTGATTTTGAAATATCAACAACAGCGATTGCTTATCACAAGTCTCACGGTGATATCTGTGGCCCATGCGGTGATTATGCGACCGTCAATAATGGGAATTGGGATGACCCAAGTATTTGGTTGAATGGTAATATACCACCAAAGAATCTCAGTAATGAAAATGTGAGAATTACGCACACAGTAACTACTACAGATTTCGTCAAAGTGGGAATTGGTTCGATACTTTGGGTTGAAAATGGCGGTTTGATAATTCAAAACAATGATTTGCTTTTAAATGGTGGATTAGCTCATATTTTAAATTCAGATGTAAATATTGGCTCTAATTTAAGGATCAAATCAATAGCTCAAGGAGATACAAAATTTATAATGAAAGGAGGTACATTAGATATAGGCGGTCAGTATTTTAATTGGAATTTATCAGAATCTTATTTAGAAAATGTTTGCGTAAATGTCGCAGGAGATTATTCGATTGGAGGGGAAGAATTTCATAAGAATGTTTGTGTCTCTATTGCTGATGGAATCCTAAGCGTATTGACTAATGGTAAGTTTGATTTAATCGATGGGAAATTCCATATAATCAATGGAAATTTCAAAAATGAGGGTTTGGTCTCTGGTAATATGTCAGGCGTTTTGATTGAAAGTGGAAATCTGGAGAATACGGGTAACTGGCAAGCAAGTATTAATCGTTACTGTTTGAGTGGTAATCCTATTGGAATTCCTGCTAATTCTATTCCTATCTTCCAGTCATGTGATTTGATGGAAGCAATTCTTGTGGAGCAAAATTGTGAAATTATAGACCCAACTACATTGGGTGAGGATCCTCTTAAAGAGTTAGTTCATGGTAGCCACCCAATGGCAAAAATTCAGAAAAATTATGCAAGCTGGGCAGCTGATTTGAATGGAGATAGAAAAACAATTTACCAAGGCCCAAGCAATGATATAAATACCTTGTTTGTTCAAGTTATCACAGATTCCAACAATACCAATCTTCTTCCAAACTACATCAGAAAATCATACGACAATGCAGATTTAGATATGGATGGAAATGTGATTTATCAAGGGCCTGATAATGATAGAAGTAAATTATTGTTCGATGTGATTTTGCGGCACCCAGGCAATAGTCAACTGCTTCCAAACTTTATCATCAACGAGCAATTGCCTCGTTAAAGAACGGTGAAAAAACAAGTAGTTAACTTTTTGAGTTCGTAATTTTTTGATTAATCGAGGCGCGGGAAAGGGAGTTTATCGAGTATAAATGAGCTTTCTGGCAACAAAGAATAATCGAAAAATTACCACTCAAAAATAATAGTTTTTATTCTGAAAAGTCATATTCTCAAATCAATAGCATTATGCAGAAATACTTACCTGTATTTTATTTCTCAAATATCGTTTTACTCTACTTTTTGAGTACAACATTTTTTGGTGTCGGCAGCGGGACGGATATTGAAAAATATCTTACAAATAACTCTTTTGAGACTATTGAGTCAATTTTACCTATAAAGTTACAAAGTGCATCCGGTTTCATGATGGAAATCTGTAACAATGGAATTGATGATGACGGTGATGGAGATATTGATTGTGCAGACTCAGATTGTGATGCAATAAACCTAAACGTAAAAAACGATACCACCATTTGTAGTGGAGATAATATTTCGTTGACGGCTTCAATGTCAGTTTGCAACGCTCCAACTTGTGCAGGCAATTCAGTTTCTTCTTTTCCTTATACCAACAGTTTCAACAATACAATTGGTGATTGGACGCAAGATACAGACGACGATTTCAATTGGACTTTTGAAGTAGATGGAACTATATCATCAAATACAGGTCCGTCGCTTCCAACAGATGGCTCTCATTACATGTTTACAGAATCGAGTAGTCCAAATTATCCAACAAAAGTTGCAAGAGTAACAAGTCCTTGTTTTGATTTATCAAATGCAGGAGGAGCCATTTTAGAATTTGACTACCACATGTATGGTTCTTCAATGGGAACACTCGATCTACAAATTAGCACAGACAATAGAGTAACTTGGTCAAGCCTTTGGTCTTTATCAGGCGATCAAGGTAATCAATGGTCAACACAACAAGTTGATTTGAGTAATTATATCGGTGGGAATATTTCTTTAAGATTTGAAGGAACAACAAGCAATTCCTATCGAAGTGACATGGCTATTGACAGATTGTCTTTAACGACCACACCTTTTATGTACTCGTGGGAAAGTGGAGAAACAACTGCTTCCATAAGCAAAACACCTGCATCAACTACTACTTATCGAGTAACGGTTACGGGTGGAATCAATACTTATACTGGCGAAGTCTTAGTAACGGTAGATAACTGTACAAATCCATGTAATCATGCTATTGATTACGATGGAGATGGCATTGGTGATGATTGTGACTTAGATGATGACAACGATGGGATCTTGGATGATATTGAATGTCCTGTTGTCTCTACTCCAGTATTGAGTGGATTCTTAACCACAAGTGACTTTACCATTGATATTACAACTAATACCTTTCCAGCTGACGAGGATGGTCAACACACGCTGAATTCTATAACCTTAACGAGTCAATCAAGTCCATATTCGGATTTTATTACGCCTGATATTTTTACGACGACTCTTTCAATACCAGCTGCTCAAGGTGTGATACACAATCAATTTGGTTCCACTACAAGTTATTTAGGAAGGGATTATAATTTGAATTCTTCAACATTTGAAACTGATATTCTTCCAGTTTTTCAAGACAGAAACCTCAACAGCTTCATGGAGGTAGATGCAGGAGCTCCAGGAAAAAGTTATACGATAGGATATTCTACACCATTAAAAGTTACAAACGGATTGTATGTTTTCCTTGTGGAGAGAGGAGGTAACAACGATCAATCAATAATCGCGCGTGATGCAAATGGTGATTTAGGATCAATATTTATAGCCAAAGAAACTTATATTGATCTTGGATTTAAGGCAGGAGGTAACAGTACTCAAAATTTATATACCTCGGTATTTCCATTAACTGATCTTGCTCCTGTAGGCAGCCTAATAGCAGAGTTACAAATTAACTATGAAACCGTACTCATTGATGGTGCAGACGGAAAAGTATTCATTTTTGGAAAGGAAAATTATACTGGCTGCGTTGATACAGATAATGACGGTATTCCCGATTTCCAAGATTTGGATAGCGATGGTGATGGTTGTCCGGATGCAATAGAGGGAGATGCTTCTTTTGTTAACAATGATTTGGTTTCTACCTCAATGCCAGGAGGCAATAGTGGGAGTGCTTATAATGGAACCTCAACAGATCCTATTACAACTAATCTTGGAAATACTGTAGATGCAGATGGTGTTCCCATTGGTAGCGGTCTTCCACAAGGAATAGGTGATAGTCAAAATGGATCGGTACAATCTACTAACTGTGTATTCAGTGAAATTTGTAATGACGGCATCGACAACGACGGCGATGGCCAAATAGATTGCGCAGACGGCGATTGCGGCACACCAACCATATCAAGCATCACCCCAACCAATCCAACGAACTGTCCAAGTTTGGATAATGGAAGTATTGTAATTAATGCAACAGGTAGCAATTTACAATACAGCATCAATAATGGTACGAGCTATCAAGCTTCAAATACCTTTACTGGACTTTCGTCAAATGGTTATACCATACGAGTAAGAAATAGTGTAACAGGCTGTAGTGTAGCGAATAGCAGTTTGATTACATTAGTAGGTCCAAGTTGTTCCGAGATTTGTGATGACGGCATCGACAATGACGGCGACGGACAAATAGATTGTGCAGACGGTGATTGCAATAGTCACCCCTCTTGTGTCGAACCAAATTGTACTCTTGAAGTTTCAAACAATGAGACAATATGTTCAGGAGTAGATGTAATATTGACAGCAACAATGAACTGTAATTCATCAGTTTGCAGTGGGACTTCAGTTTCTTCTTTTCCATACACGAACAGTTTCAATAATACGACAGGCGACTGGACGCAAGATTCCGACGATGATTTCAATTGGACTTTTGAAGTAGATGGAACTATATCATCAAATACAGGTCCGTCGCTTCCAACAGATGGCTCTCATTACATGTTTACAGAATCGAGTAGTCCAAATTATCCAACAAAAGTTGCAAGAGTAACAAGTCCATGTTTTGATTTATCAAATGCAGGAGGAGCCATTTTAGAATTTGACTACCACATGTATGGTTCTTCAATGGGAACACTCGATCTACAAATTAGCACAGACAATAGAGCAACTTGGTCAAGCCTTTGGTCTTTGTCAGGCGATCAAGGCAATCAATGGTCAACACAACAAGTTGATTTGAGTAATTATATCGGTGGGAATATTTCTTTAAGATTTGAAGGAACAACAAGCAATTCCTATCGAAGTGACATGGCTATTGACAGATTGTCTTTAACGACCACACCTTTTACGTACTCGTGGGAAAGTGGAGAAACAACTGCTTCTATAAGCAAAACACCTGCATCAACCACTACTTATCGAGTAACGGTTACGGGTGGGAGTAATACCTACACGGGTGAAGTTGTCGTAACGGTAGATGTTTGTAATGAAATTTGCGACAACGGAATAGATGATGACGGCGATGGCCAAATAGATTGCGAAGACGGCGATTGCGGCACACCAACCATATCAAGCATCACCCCAACCAATCCAACGAACTGTCCAAGTTTGGATAATGGAAGTATTGTAATTAATGCAACAGGTAGCAATTTACAATACAGTATCAATAATGGTACGAGCTATCAAGTTTCAAATACCTTTACTGGACTTTCGTCAAATGGTTATACCATACGAGTAAGAAATAGTGTAACAGGCTGTAGTGTAGCGAATAGCAGTTTGATTACATTAGTAGATCCAAGTTGTTCCGAAATTTGTGATGACGGCATAGACAATGATGGTGACGGACAAGTAGATTGCGATGATCCCGATTGTGTGGTATCAAGCGAAGGTTCGATAGTTGGTAATGAAGAAGGTTGCGGCGCATATAATCCATTGGAAATAGTAAATACAGGTGATGCAATCGGGTATGGAAATATTCAGTACCAATGGCAAACTTCAAATGATGGTGTCATTTGGTCAAATTTTTCATCAGCGACATTAACGACGTTTGATCCACCTACAATTGCTCAAACTACCTATTATCGTAGAGGAGCAAGAAATGAATTTTGTACAACTTGGAGCTACTCCAATATAGTTGAAAAAGTGGTCGTAAATAATTATACGAATGCAGGTCAAGTAGCTGGAGGAGAATCAAACTGTGGTGAATACGATCCTATTTTAATTACCTCAATTACTCCTCCAAGTGGTGGTAGTGATTCTACTCCTTCTTACCAATGGCAGTCAAAAATTGCAGGAGGCAATTGGACAAATATTTCTGGCGCAAGGTCTAGTACTTATGACCCTCCTGTTATCAATCAAACACACGAATATCGCAGAGGCGTAAGAATAGCACCATGTACTAATTTGATTTTTTCAAATATAGTCGTGATGGAAGTTTTGGGTGGATTGAATGCAAATATTGAAACTTATCCAACAAGCGATTTATGCGCAACTGCAGGTTATGATTTTGCTGCTCAAAACATTGGCTCAGAAGTAATTTATTATTGGAATTTTGGACCATACGCATCATCTACAAGCACTACAGGAATTGGGCCACATCAGATTTCATTTGATGTGCCAAGAACTTCTGCCTCGACCACTATTGAGGTAGAATTAATTGTTGATACAGGTATTTGTGATTCAAGAGATACAGTTGAAGTCGTAGTGTTAGCAGGTATTGATACTACCTCAATTATAAAAACAGACCCAACCTCATGTGATGTGCCAAATGGTTCAATCACAATCAACGCTGATTATTATAGCGGTAATAATATTGAAGTGAGCCTCGACGGTGGAACTTCTTGGGAACCACGAAATAAGCTCAATTTTAATGGTTTAAATGCCGGGCCATACGATATTCAAATTCGATATATCGGACATACCTGCGTTTATGATTTTGGAAGAGTTATCTTATCTGATGTTACAGTAGTTTCGTCTGGAATTCTTGAAAACTATGATTTGGAATGTGATGATTTGACTCATTCATTTAGTACAACTGCCGATGCAACTATTGATGCTTATAATTGGGATTTTGGTTCAGGAGCTTCGCCAGCAACTGCTACTGGCGAAGGCCCGCACAATATCACTTATGCTACATACGGAACTAAAACGGTAAGTTTAACCATTTATCAAAATGGTTGTAATACCGTTTATCCAGAATCTTTTGAACTCATCCAAAATGTAACGAATGCAGGAGAGATTGCAGAAGACCAATTCCTTTGTGGTTCAAATGATCCTGCCCCGTTGACCAATATTAGTAATGCCACAGGAGGAACTGGAGGAATCATCAGTTACCAATGGCAGCAACGCACCAAAACGACTCCAATTATTTGGGGTAATTGGGGCAATATTCCAGGAGAAACCGCTTTGAGTTTCGACCCACCTACACTTACTGAAGAAACCCAGTATCGAAGAATGGCTTCCAGAACTTCATGCGGTGGTAGCGTTCCAACCAACGTTGTTTCTGTAACGCCTTCAACACAACCAGATGCTAATATAAACAGCTTTACAAGCGTTTGCCCAGGACAAGCGTATAGCAACGATGTCTCTTCCAACGACAATAATGTTTTGAGTCCATCATATAAAATTTATACACCTGCTCAGAATGGTAGTGTCAATATTTTTGATGACGGAAGTTTTATTTACGAACCAAATACACTTTTCTGCGGTATAGATAAATTTGTTTATGAAGTTTGTAATCATGCAGGAACTTGCTGTGATACAGCCACCGTAAACGTAGATTTAACAGACCCTTCGGCACCTGTTTTATTTGATATACCAGAGGATATTTCTCTTCACTGTGATGAAGATGTACCAACGCCTCCGTTTGTTTTAGCATTAGAAAATTGCTTAGAAGTTGAGTTGGGAATGGATGAAGTTTCAACTCAAGGGCTAAGTAGTTGTGAACTACATACTTATGATATTACACGTGTTTGGACGGCAACAGATTACTGTGGTTTGAGTGCAAATGATTCTCAGACCATTACCGTTGAGGACATAACGGCTCCTGGAATTTATCGAATTTATACGCTACCCAACGGTACCAAAATGATTGGTGGATTTGTTGACCATGTTGGTGAAAGATGGAAGCACATTACGTTGCCAATCACTTTCGTAACAAAACCAGTTATTTTCACACAAGTCATATCTGATAATGATGCATCAGCCACCTCCGTACAATTAAAGAATATTTCAAAATCGCAATTTGATATTCGTTTAATGGATGAGGAAGCAAATGATGCAGTAAGTCATGGTCGTGAAAGAATCGCATGGATTGCAATGGAAGAAGGAACAAGTACTTTAAATAATCCATTTGAAGTAAGTAGTTTTCTGGGTGACAGTAATTCAAAAGGCATCAATTTCAGTCAGTCATTTACAACGAGTCCAGTGGTAATTGCGAATACACAAACGGCCTACTCTTCAGAACCAGTTGAGCTTAGAATTCCAAGTTTAAATAGTACCAATGCAAGTTTCTATATGCAAGAAGATCAATCGGCAGATATTGAAACGACGCACTCCATTGAAGGCGTAGCTTATGCGGCTTTTGCCAACGAGGGCAATCTGGCATTACCTTCTGGTGAAATTTTTGGTGAAACTGGAAAAACAAGTTTATCTGGAGATGCTTGGAAAGAAATTACACTTTCACATGGATATAAAAATCCAATTGTGATTGCGACAATCACTACCGAAAATGATAATAATCCAGTTGCCGTCAGAGTCAAAGAGGTCACGCCATCAAGTTTCTTTATGAAAATTGACGGCTGGGATTACCAAACCAATACGCACGGAACAGAAGAAATTTCTTTTGTAGTAATTGAAGGTAGTATTCCATTTGACCAAACGGTTGCTTGTGATGCAATACCCGCACCGTTGGCTATCGGAACAGAAATTATTACAGTGGACAACTGTGATGTAGCCGTAAATATTGAATACAGCGAAACACCCAATACCAACAATTGTGCCCCTGAAAATATTATTACCAGAACATGGTACTCAGAAGATGAATGTGGAAACGCTGTTTCATATAGCAGACAGATTGCTGTTTTTGATAACGTCGATCCAGCATTTACAGTACCAGCAGATGTTACGATTCAATGTGAAGATGATATCAATGATCTAAGTCTTACAGGAGATGTGCACGACGAAAGTGATAACTGTGCAACTGGAATCGAAGCAACTTATGTCGATTTGTATTCTGGTACTTTTGAGTGTGACTCAAGTTTCACCGTGGTACGACAATGGACACTTCATGATAATTGTGGCAATTCAGTAACCAAAAATCAAAACATAAATGTAATACACCGAGGCATCAAAATTGAAATAAAAATGATGTTGCAAGGTGCGTTGTTTGATACCAATGATGGTTTGATGCGAGACGATCTTCGCAGCCTCGGTTTACTTCCACTTACCGAACCATATACCGAAATTCCTTCCTATCAACACATTGGTGGTGGTGACGAAACGGTAGAGCCAGCAGTATTTGATGTAACGGGTTCCAATGCCATTGTCGATTGGGTTTTTATTGAAATTCGAAATGCAACCAAACATGATTCAATTATTGCTACCCGTTCGGCTTTGCTGCAAAGAGATGGAGATGTAGTAGATATTGATGGCGTTTCTCCTGTTAATTTCAATAGTGTTCAACCAGGACAATACAATTTTTCAATTCGCCATAGAAATCATTTAGGAACGGTAACGCAATATCCTAAACTGTTGAAAAATGAACCACAAATTGAACCTTTTGACTTTACAACAGAAGTAGAGTTAGACTCAACCAATCTGACAAGCGCCTTTGATTTTGATGGAGATAGTTTGGTCTATATTTGCCAAAATACAGAGAGAAGTAAAAATACAATTTTATCACCTTTATATAAATTGAATGACTACTATAGTCAAGATACTACAATGACCTGTGGCCCATGTGGAACGTTCAAAACCATAAAGAATGGACAATGGATGGACTCATCAACTTGGGAGAATGGTAGCGTGCCGCCTACTGTACTGATTGGTAAAGAAGTGGTTATCAATCATGTGGTTGATTTGTCAAATTATTTAGAAATTGGAGCCGATGCACTCCTTTGGATCGAAAAAGGTGCATTGACTGTTAATAGTCATTTCAATATTGTGGACAATGGAGTCGTCTATGCACTTGATGCTAATATAACATCAAGTGACCAACTCTATATCGCTTCCAGTCCAGCGCTCAAGCCTAAATTTGTCATGTATGGCGGTCAATTGAATATTGGAAAGGATTATAAAAACAATGGTGGAGACCTCGTTTTCAGAAACGTTTGTGTGAAATCAGAACTCGGGTATCAGAATATTGGTGGGTATGAAAATTTCAAAGCGGTACAAGTTGAATTGACAACTGGTGACTTTAAAATTTTTGCAACAAATTCAACACTAAAAGCAACACAATCCAGATTTAAACTACACAATGGAAATTTCATCAATGATGGGCAGTTTGCAGGAAAAGAGAATATACTTTGGATGCTTGATGGAGGAATCCAAAACGATGGAACTTGGGAAAGTAGTATTTCAAACTACTGCATGAGTGCTGCTACCAATTTGGTTAATAATGAACTACCACCAAATCAGGACTGTGACAATATATTTAGTCATTTCGATAAATTTATATGTGGAGACGTCGTTGATAAATTAATTGTTGAAAATATAATTTCTAATCCAATATTGCCACAGATAGGTTCTTGGGGAACGCATGCTCAACAAATAACTCCCAACGGTAATGCATTATGGGCAGGAGATTATAATAGCGATCGAAGAACAATTTATCAAGGACCTGCAAATGATATTTCTAATTTGTTTGTGAGAGTAATTACAGACCCTGATAACTTAAGTGCACTTCCCAATTACATTAGAAAAGCTTACGATAGTGCGGATATTGATTTGAATGGAGATGTGATTTATCAAGGGCCCAACAATGAGCGTGCGAAGTTGCTTTTCCGCTCTATTTTGATTACTCCAAGTAATAGCCAATATCTGCCCAACTTTATTATCACAGAACAGATTCCGAGGTAGGGGAGGTTTAATAATTTTTAAAAAAAATAAATTGTTATTTTTTTTAAAATAGACTTTATTTTGAAGTAATTTGTTAAGAAACGCTCAAAAAATAACTTTCAGATTTCAAAGAAAATAGTGAAAGGAAAGTGATTGATAATGAGGTTTTTTTGAGCTAATTTTTTGAATTGGAGCGGAAAAATATTTTTTGAGTAATACTAAATGGTTTCATGGTTTTTTTTAGAAATAACCAAATAACCAATAAAAAAAGCTCGAATTTTCATAATGAAAATTCGAGCTTTTTTTTGTTTCAATCTGGCGGTTTTTATGCCCACCTGTCCTGTCACAAGTTATCGAGTTTGTCATTTTTTGTAAGTAAAAACAAACAAATTACTTTTGTGGCTTCTTTTTAAATTGTAAAATTTAAAATACGTATTTGGTTGATTATCACAATATTGATTTGTTTTTAATGAAATTTTTGTAAAAACTAAAAATGCGTTTATTTTGTTATGTTACATGTTTTAGTTATGTATTTTTTATCTATAATATACCTGTTTTGTAGATAGAAATTGATGCCTATTGGTATAGTTCTTGTCTTTTCAATTAAAGTATATATCCTCCATTGATTACTCGCTTAATACAAAGAAAAGAAATACTCAATTCTTGATATACCCTCCCTTCGCAAAATATCATTTGAGTTTTCTAATAGACATTTTTTTGTAAACGAGGAATGAACACCATGAAAATATCATACCTAAGGTCTCATGCAAAAAGTATTCTCCCATATTTTAAGACAGGTTATTTTTTCTAATCATTTCTAAGTTTCTAATTAGTCAGGTACATAAAATTTTTGCTGTTTCCAATTTACTTCAAAAGTTGATTTTGCCACTAATTCAAATTGAAATCTTCCCCCCTCTTCATAATATCCTCCCCGATAGTTTGAACAACATTTTAAAATTCAAAAACAAAATACTTTTTTGTATGAAACAGACATTTACTTTGAAGATTCTGCTTTCTGCCTTTTTGATGCTTATTGGTCTTACAAGCACATTTAGTCAGATTGAAATGAAGCTTCAGTTGCTTCAAAATGACACCTCGCGTTGGGGTGTTTATGTAAGACACAATGGCTCAGTAGCAGCGCCTTCCGACAACATTGATGTGGGTTCAGCGCAAGTTACGATTGTAGCTCCGAATGGTTTTACATTCGCAAACATGCAGAATGTAAACGGTATCTGGGCTCAAAATGCTCGTGTAAACGCACCGGTCGAAAATCCTGCAGTTGACTATATTGATGTAGGGTATTTATCAAGTTTTCCTAATGATGTTCTGTTCGATACTACAGAAATTTTGCTATTTACCTTCGAGAAGGTTGGCCCATGTCCAGATACATTGTATTTGATGGACAACGGTGATCCTTTTTATGCACCTAACTCAGCAGGTAATAATCCTGGTAACAACTTCGATGCGATTGACAAAGGTTATCTACCAAGCTTGTATTTGTACGGCTGGTCAGGTAACTATGGTTATTCTGCATGGAGTTGTAATGATTGTGATGGTGACGGTATTTTAGATGCTCAAGAGGATACAAACGGGGATGGTAACTATGACCCTATTTCTGAAGACCTTAACAATAACGGTATATTTGATTTGCCGGGAGAAGATTTAGATGGTGATGGTCGATTTGATATTATTCCAGATTCATCTGAATTATGTAATCCTTGTGATCCTATTCACCCTGAATTAGCTGAAATTCGCGGAGACACTACCATGTGTTCTTCTGAAGATAATACAGATATCTTTGTTGATATCGACGGAGGATGGCCTCCATACACAGTTACCTACGAAAATGACGCAGGTACTGATTTTGTCGTTAATAATTACCAATCTGGAGATCCTATCAATATTACATTGACGGCAACTGATACTTTCGAATTAGTTTCGATTGTAGATAGCGTAGGTTGTGTGGTTGACTCAATGGCTGGTCAAGCAATTATCGTTATTGAAGGGCCTTTAGCAGTTGATGCTAATCCTACTGATGTGGTAGAATGTGTAGGAAATGCGACCTCATTCACAGCTCCTTCGTCAAATGGAGGTGCAAGTGCAATTGAGTATAACTGGCAAATTAGTGCAAATGGTGTAGGTGGTCCATATTTGGACTTGATGTCTGGTACACCATATTCAAATGTAAATTCAAATACTTTAAATATTAGTGATGTAGATGGTTTGGATGGTATGTATTACCGTTTAGCAATCTTCACTGAATATTGTGATACGGTTTACTCTACTGGAGCATTGCTTGATGTAGAAGGACCAATTATGGTTGATGTACAACCACGTGATACTTCTATTTGTAATAATGAAACTGCTCAATTCTACTCAGAAGCAAGTGCTCCTTTGGGTACTGTTTCTGGAAGTTGGGAATATTCAACTGATGGTGGTACAACTTGGTTAGCTGCTTCGGGAGCTGATTTTGCTGGTACAACTACTGGTACATTGACAGTAAGTAATACAAGAACTTATTCTGATAACTTATTTAGAAGAGCTTACACAACGCCAACATGTGCTGTTGTAAATTCAACAGAAGCATTATTGACAGTTGAAGGGCCATTGGTTATTACTGACGAGCCAGACGATATCTTAGATTGTTCTGCTCAAGCATTGGAATTCATCGTTGGTGTTGAAAACCAAAGTTTAAGTGCTAACGCAGGAACAATTCTTTATCAGTGGCAAGTATCTACGGATAGTGAGGTAACATGGACTAACTTAGTTAATGACATGGTCTATAACGGAACAAAAACTGATTCATTATCAGTAGATGTTTCTAATACTGTAAATGGAAATTACTACCGTGTAATTGTTTGGTCTGCTGAATGTTCAAGAGATACATCACGTCACGCATTAATTGAAATCTCTGATGGAGCTGAGTTCACTTTAGAGCCACAAGACATTGATATTTGTGATGGTCAAAATCATACGTTCACTTCTGGTGCAACAGTCGCGCAAGGTGGGTTTGATTTTGCATGGCAAGTAAGTATAGATGGTGGTACAACATGGGTTGATGTAGCAGATGGATTAGACCCAGATGGATATACATACAGCGGAGCTGCAACTGCTGACCTTACGATTACAGATATTTCTTATTTGCAAAATCAATATCTATATAGAGTTGAAGCAAGAACGCACTCATGTGGTGCTGTTGCAAGTGTAGAGGCATTACTTTCTGTAGAAGGTCCATTGTCTGTTTCTTCACAGCCAATCAATGATACGATTTGTAGAAATGATCAAGCGATATTTGATATTGTAATTGATAATCCAGGACATGGAACACCAACATACCAATGGCAGTTGAAGCCAGTTGGAGGTTCAACATGGGTTGACCTACCAAATACATCGCCTGTTTATAATGGAGTATTCACGGATAGATTATCTGTAAATACAGACCAAGGAGGAAATGATAGAGACTCATTCAGAGTTTTGGTGAACACACCTACTTGTGTAGCGATTGTTTCTGATGCAGTTGAAATGATTATCGAAGGACCATTTACTTTCGATGATATGCCAAATGATACCACAGTATGTTCTGGTGAAATTGCTGAGTTCTTTGCTTTAGCAGTAAGTGCTAACTCAGGAGACTTCATTTACCAATGGGAAATTTCTGAAGACACTATAAACTATACTGAATTAGCGAATGGAGGAGTTTACTCCGGTGTTGATACAAGACATCTTGAAATTTCTGACGTAACTGGATTATACGACCGTAGATATCGTTTGAAAGTAAGATCTGGAGAATGTGATTGGGTAATTTCCGAATTCGCAACACTTACAGTAGAAGGACCATTCAACATCAATCCTGATGGTCAACCAGATGATATTACACTTTGTCAAGAAGGAAACGCTCAAGTTTTCGCAGGTGTAACCAATGATGGTTCTGGAGATATTATGTACCAATGGGAAATTAAGAGAGCATCTGATGTAGGTGCAGGTTGGGTAGAATTATTAAATGATACTACTTATAACGGGGTAACAACTGATACCGTAAGTATTGCACCAGTAAGAGATGTAATGAACGGTGATTCATTAAGAGTAAGAATCTGGACTGGAACATGTGCAGTGACTGTTTCTGATGGAGCAAGAGTTTCTATCGAAGGAGCAATCGAAGTTACTGCTGAGCCAGTACATGATACGATTTGTTCTGGAGGAGTTGCTCAATTTGATATTACATGGTTAAATACTGCTGCGGGTACGCCAGTATGGCAATGGCAAGTAAGTACCGATGCCGGTGCGACTTGGGCAGATATTGACTCTGCTGTTGACCCTGTTTACTCAGGTGTTAATTCAGATAATTTAATAATAACAGGAGCAGACCACACCTATAACCAAAACTGGTATAGAGTAGCATACTTCTTCCCTACTTGTGGGGTTGATTACTCAGATGATGCAATATTGACGGTTGAAGGTGCTATTTCAATCACTAACCAACCGATTGATGTAGTTTCTTGTGATGCTGAAGATGTAGTATTCTATGTTTCTACCCAAAACTTGGGTGGTGGTGACTTAGATTTCCAATGGCAAATAGATAGAAATGACGGTGCTGGATGGGTCGATATTTTGACCGCAGGTACGGAAGCATTCAACGGTTACACAACTGCTATCCTACAACAAGGTGAAATTGATACAGATGATGATGGCAACAGATTCAGAGTATTGGTGGAGACTGGAGAATGTACAACTATAACTTCTGGAGAAGCATTATTGAATGTTGAAGGACCACTTGAATTCACTGACCATCCTGATGACATCATCGTATGTAGCGGTGGAGATACTACATTGGTAGTAGCATTCACTAACCCAGGTGCAGGTACTGCAGATTTGCAATGGGAGTACAGTCCAAATAATATTACTTGGAGTGATGTTCCTGATAATGCAGTATTTGATGATGTGACAACAACAACTTTAACGATTAACGATGTGGCTGGATTAGGTAACTACTACTTCAGAGCTGCAATTAGTACTTCAACTTGTCCGACTGTATTCTCAGAAGCGGCAATTTTAGAAGTTGAAGGGCCATTGAGTGCAACTGACCCATTGCCTATTACAGATTGTAGTGATAACTCAGTAGTGTTTACAACTTCTGTTGGAAACCCTGGAGTAGGAACGGTACAATACCAATGGGAAATGGATAGAGGAAACGGCTGGATGGAGTTAGTTACAAATGCTGACAGCTTCTTCAACGGTGTTCGTACCGATACATTGAGTGTATCTGATATCAACTCTGATACCTTAAATGGTGCTCAATTTAGAGTACGTATCTGGACGGCAACTTGTAACTCAATTTGGACGAACCCTGCTACTTTGACTATTGAAGGACCTATTTCTTTCACTGATATGCCAAACGATACAATCGTTTGTTCAGGGGAGCCTGCTTCATTCGATATCACGGCTGACAATGGAACTGGAGGTTTAATTAATTATCAGTGGCAAGTAAGTACAGACGGTGTAGCTTGGACAGATTTGACCAATGCTGCTCCATACAGTGATGTTAATACACGTAAATTACAGATTTCAGATGTAGCTGGATTGTATGAAAGAAAGTACAGATGTGCTATCTCAACCACTTCATGTGATGTTAAATACTCAGACCCAGCAAGATTGACCGTAGAAGGGCCATTAACTTTTGACCCATTAGAAGGACAAGTTGCTTGTCGCAACGAAGCATACTTCTTCCAAGTTGGTGTTACCAACGGAGGTTCAGGTGTAATGACTTACCAGTGGGAGGTATTAGATGTAGCTTCTAACATGTGGTCAGATGTGAATGAGGATACATGGGTACACGGTACAGGTACAACTTTATTACAATTGGATTCTATGGATATCATGCAGACGCGTGGTGATACAGTATTCCGTTTGAGAGTAAACTTGCCAACTTGTTCACCATTCTACTCAGACACAGCACTGTTACACATTGTATCTGATACATTAGGATTCTGTGATTTTGACCTTGATGGTGAAATCAACGATATTGATGAAGATGATGATAATGATGGTTTGGATGATGTTTGGGAATACTCATGTTTGAACTACGGACAATTCAACATGGATGTTGATATGGACGGAGATGATGATGGTGACGAAGACTGGGATGGTGACGGAATCAGTAACCAAGAGGAAACTGACGGTGACGGCGTTCTTGATGGTAACCCATGTGATCCATGTGATCCTTTGATTAGCTCTGCTTGTTTTGGTATCTCGCTTGATGTGAAAGCACTCCTTTATGGACCTTCTTTCTCTGGCTTCAGTACTATCAACGATGAGATGAATACTAAGTTGAACGACCAGAACTTGATTCCATTGGTTGAGCCTTATACAGGTTTATCCTTCAGAGGAGTTCAGAATGGCGTATTGGTAGATTCTATCAAACCATTCAAACACTTTGGCCCAGGTGGAGGCGAGACTATCACCGACCCAGCTGTATTGGCTGTAACGGGTAGCGATAGAATTGTAGATTGGGTATTTGTTGAGTTGAGACATGCTAACAAAATTGATAGCATCGTAGCAACCCACTCAGCATTGATTCAAGCAGACGGTGATGTCGTAGCAACGGATGGAGTTTCTCCAGTAACTTTTGATACAACAGTTGTAGCAGGTGAGTACTATGTAGCATTGAGACACCGTAATCACTTAGGAGTTATGACGGTAAATGCTCCTGAACTTTCTCCTGACTTGAGAACGGTTGACTTCAAAGATACTTCCATTGTAAGACATGGAAATCATCCACAATACAACGTTGACCTTACTGGACAGAAGAGTAAATACAACTACATGTGGGCAGGTGATTTGAGACCTGACGGACGTGTGATTTATCAAGGACCTAACAATGATATCTTACAGATATTCTTGAAAGTTATCTCTGACCCGAACAATGATACGGGACCAAACGGAGGCCCTAACGCCAACCACATTATTACGGGTTACTTGTTAGAGGATTTCAACTTAGATGGAACTTCTATTTATCAAGGACCTAATAACGACCGTAATATGGTACTCTTTAACTCAGTCTTGGTGCACCCAGGTAACGAGAATAAATTGGCCAACTACATTGTATTAGAACAATTACCATAACATATTTAAAATCAGAAAAACGGCGCTTCAATTCTTCGGAATTGGAGTGCCGTTCATCTGAATATACAAACAAAAAAGCATTAGCCACAAAGCGTACTATTATGAAAACAAAAAGCACAAACAGGTTAAAAATCATAACAAAAAATACAGAGAACATAAACTCTAAAAAAATGAAGAAAAATTTCTACAACTTCAAATTCAGTCTGATTGCATGCATCTTATTGTTTGCCTCAGCACTAACAGCACAAATCGAATTCTCGATTAAAATTGCAGGTGATGGTATCACTTATACCGTATTTGCTCAACCTGCTGCTGGCCTTAGCCCTTCAACAAATACCTTAACTGGTTCTGGTCAAATTACGGTTGTTGTTCCAAGTGGATTTCAATTAGATAATTTAATGTCCATAAATGGAAACTGGGGAACCATAACTGACATGGCTCGAGTTTCTGCTCCTATCGAGAATCCCTTTAAGGATTATTTGTCCTTTGGTTTTAAAGATGATTTTCCTAAAATTACTTATCAATCTGGAATTGAAACGCCACTGTTTTCTTTCCAAAGAACATCAAATTGTTCAGGTGAAATTTACCTGATAAATAACCAAACAGATCCTTTTAATCAATTACCTAACTCATTAGGAAATAATCCTGGTAACGAAATTTCAGTTATTGATTTCGGAGTTGGCTTTGCTCAATATTTTTATACAGCAAATTACGGAACAGACGCAGATTGTCGTGATGATGATGGCGATGGTATCGTAAATATTGTAGAAGACATTAATAATAATGGAATCTACGACCCACCATCCGAAACAAACTTTTTAGCCGCTGATACCGACGGCGATGGCATTGATGACGGCGTAGAAGATGCAGATAGAAATGGCCAAGTCGATCCAGGTGAATCTGACCCAAGAGATATATGTGACCCAATCATGACTTTCCCAACCTGTGATTTTGATAATGATGGACTTACAAATGATATTGACCAAGATGATGATGGTGATGGCGTAGATGATGCACAGGACGTTATCAATTTTGATACAAATAGTGATTCTGATGGCGATGGAATCAGTGACTTAGCAGAAACAAATGCAGGAACTGGTCCACTCGACCCATGCGATCCAGATAATTCAGTAATCTCCTGTACGGGCACCGATGATGACGGTGACGGATATTATGGAAGTTTACCTTCAACAGATCCTTTATTCGATCCAGATGAGTTGAACCCTTGTAATCCAAGTGTTTCGGCTCCAACCTGTGATTTTGATAATGATGGAATTATCAACCAATTAGACAACGATGATGATAATGATGGAGTAGAGGACATCAATGATGTAGATGATTATGATGTAAATTCAGACTCTGATCAAGATGGTATTTCTGACAATGTTGAAACAGGAGCTGATGGCTCTTATGATGTAGGAACAGATACCAACCCAATTGATTCAGACACAGATAATGATGGTATCGTTGATGGTGTTGAAGATGCCAACCAAGACGGTTCTTTAGATGCTGGCGAAACAGACCCTTTAAATGAAGACACAGATGGTGATTCATTATGGGATGGAACTGAAGATGCGAATGCCGATGGTATTGTAGATGCAGGTGAATCTGACCCATTAGATGAATGTGATCCAAACGCTTTCTTAGATAATTGTGATTTTGATGGTGATGGGTTGGCCAATGTGGTTGATTTAGATGATGATAATGATGGTGTAAATGATGTAGATGATATCAATGATTTTGATGTGAATAGTGATTCTGACGGTGATTTGGTTTCTGATAGTACAGAGACCGCTAACAATTCAGACCCTTTAAATCCTTGCGATCCTAATCCAAATGCAGGCTCATGTTCAGATATTGATAATGATAACGATGGATATTTTGCAAACTATCCTTCTGGTTCTCCAAACTATGATCCAGACGATACAAACCCATGTGTGCCAGATGGCTCAACTTCTACTTGTGATTTTGATGGTGACGGTTTGATCAATTCATCAGATGATGATGACGATGCTGACGGGGTTCCTGACAGTCAAGATGTTGATGATTATGATAAAAATAGTGATACTGATAACGATGGTATTGTTGATGATGTAGAAACAGGTATGGACGGTAGCTATGACGCGGGCGTTGATACAAATCCTATTGACAATGATACAGACGGTGACGGCATCATTGATGGTATCGAAGATGCCAACCAAAATGGTGGAAAAGAAATTAACGAAACAGACCCATTGGTTGCAGATACTGATTTTGATGGCGTTGACGATGGAGTAGAGGATGCTAACCAAGATGGTATTATTCAAGTAGGAGAATCTGACCCATTGGATCCATGTGACCCAATCGGTGTGAATTCAACCTGTGATAATGACGGTGATGGCCTAACCAACGATGTTGATCCAGATGATGACAATGATGGTGTAGATGATGTCAATGATGTTGACAACTACGACCCAAATAGTGATTCGGACAACGACGGCATCACAGATAATGTAGAAACAGGTATGGATGGCAGCTATGATGCTGGCGTTGATACCAATCCATTAGACCCAGATACAGATGACGATTTGGTTTCTGATGGTGAAGAAGACCTTAATAAAAATGGTGATTTGGATGCTGGGGAAATGGATCCTTTAAGCCCAGACACGGATAGTGATGGTTTTGCTGATGGACAAGAAGATCTCAACTTTAATGGTATGTTCGACCAAGCAAGTGGCGAATCTGACCCATTGAGTAGATGTGATCCATTGGCTATCTATCCAGAATGTGATTATGATGGTGACGGTCAGACCAATGATGTTGACCCAGATGATGACGGTGACGGAGTTGCAGATGTGCAAGATGCAGATGTTTACGACCCAAGTAGCGATTCAGACAACGACGGTATTTCTGATACAGTTGAAACTGGAAATGATGGTATTTACAACCCAGGTAGCGATACCAATCCTTTAGACAATGATACAGACAATGACGGTATCAAAGATGGGGTAGAGGATGCAAATCAAGATGGTATAGTTGATGCTACCGAAACAAATCCATTGAATCCAGATTCTGATAATGATGGTTATGATGATGGAGTAGAGGATGCTAACTTCAACGCATTCGTTGATCCAGGCGAAAGTCACCCATTGGATCCATGTGATCCTGATGCGTTTTTAGATTCATGTGATTTTGACGGTGATGGTCAAACCAATGATGTAGATGCAGATGATGATGGTGATGGAGTTGGCGATGCAGCAGATGTGGATCGTTTGAACCCACACAGTGATTCTGACGGTGACGGTATCACCGATATTAATGAAACAAAAGGAGACGGCTTCTACGATGCAGGAGTTGATACAGATCCATTAAATCCAGATACAGATGGTGATGGTTACCTTGATGGTGATGAGGATATTAACAAAAACGGTTTTGTTGATACTTCTATCGAAACAGATCCATTAGATTTCTGTGACCCGATTAATAATACGCCTTCATGTGATTTTGATAACGATGGTTTGACCAACGATATTGATGATGACGACGATGGTGATGGTGTAAACGATATCGACGATGTAGAAAACTACAATCCTGAAAGTGATAGTGATGCTGATGGTATTTCTGACAGCGACGAAACTGGCAACGACGGTAGTTACGATCCTACTTCAAGCGATTCAGATCCTTTAAATCCATGTGAGCCAGATCCAAATTCATTGGCTTGTAGTGGTGTCGATAATGACGGAGATCAATTCTTCGAAAACTTTGCACCAGGTCACCCATTCTATGACCCGAATGATGCTGACCCATGTATTCCAAGCAACGAAGCTGCGAAATGTGATTACGATGGTGACGGCCTCATCAACTCAATCGATCCAGATGATGATAACGATGGTGTGAATGATGTGTCTGATGTTAACCCGTATGATGAGTACAGCGATAGTGACAATGATTTAGTGCCAGATGTTATTGAAACTGGGGGTGATGGTGAGTACAATGCTGGTATTGATACCAATCCATTAAACTACGATACCGATGGAGACATGGTTTCTGATGGTTTTGAAGACCGTGATCGCGATGGAATCGTTGACATAGGAGAGATGAATCCAAGAAATCCAGATACAGATTTTGATGGTCTTCCAGATGGAGATGAGGATGTAAATCTAAACGGAATCCATGACCCAACTGAAAGCAGTGCTTTAGACCAATGTGATCCAAATGCAACTTTCCCATCATGTGATTTTGATAATGACGGTGTTCAAAATGCAACAGATCCTGATGATGACAACGATGGAGTAGATGACAACTTAGATATCGATCCTTATAATCCAAATAGTGATACAGACGGTGATACTGTAAGTGACATTGATGAGACGCTTAGTGGTTCAGATCCATTGAATCCATGTGACCCTAACCCAAACGCATTTGCATGTAATGCAGACGATGCAGACGGTGACGGATATTCTCCAACCTATGCTTCTGGTCACCCAAGGTTTGATCCAGACGATAACAATCCATGTGTGCCTGACTTTACCGTTGGTAACTGTGATTTTGATAACGATGGAGAAATTAACTCAGTCGATAATGATGATGACGCTGATGGTGTGGTAGATGATGATGATGTGGATGATTACGATAAAAACAGCGATAGTGATTTAGATGGTTTAGTTGATAATGCAGAAACTGGCTTTGATGGTCTTTATGACCCGAACACTGATTCTGACCCACTTGACCCATGTGATCCATTACCAAACAACCCTGCATGTGTAGGTTTGGATGCTGATAGAGATGGTTTTGCAGGTAGCTTGGATCCTTCTGACCCACTATATGACCCAGATGATACCAATCCATGTATCCCTGATTTTACGTTCAATGGTTGTGATTTTGATCAAGATGGAATCTTAAATGGAGATGACCCAGATGATGATAACGATGGTGTAAATGACGGTCAAGACGCTGGAGCTTATAATCCAAACAGTGATTCAGACAACGACGGTATTTCTGATATTGATGAAACCAATGGCGGAACTGACCCATTGAATGCTTGTGACCCAGATGCGAATAACATCAACTGTGGTTTATCTGCAGTAGATAACGATGGGGACGGATACAGTGCTGGTATCAACCCATTTGATCCTTTGTTTGACCCGAATGATGCCAATCCATGTGTGCCAGATGCAAATTCACCAACCTGTAACGCAAACGTAACAGATAACGATGGTGATGGATACAAAGGTGGCGTTGACCCATCAAATCCACAATACGATCCAAATGATTCAGACCCATGTATTCCAAATGCAAGCTCTTCTGCTTGTTTGGCAAATGCACAGGATGCTGATAACGACGGTTACTACTCTGGAATTGATAGTTCAAATCCGAACTTCGATCCAGATGATGCTGACCCATGTGTGCCAGATAACACAACCGGTGCCTGTACTGGAAACAATGATTTGGATGGTGATGGATATATCACTGGAGTTAGTACCACGAATCCATTATTCGATCCAGATGATAACAACGAATGCGTGCCAGATGCAAGCAGCCCAGACTGTGTGGTTGCTACAGATAATGACAATGATGGATTCTTTGCAGGAGTTGATTCAACAGACCCAACATTTGATCCAGATGATAATGACCCATGTGTGCCAAACGCAAATGGCCCTGAATGTCAAACTGGTAGTTCGGATGTGCTTTACGCAAATATCAAAGTATTCCTACAAGCAGCCCTTGATCCTACTACTGGATTAATGGATGATGATCTTAGAGTAGCAGGTGTTATTCCAAGTGAAGAACCATACTCAGATTTGAAACCTGATTTAGTAAATACTCCTTTCGTTCACGTTGGTGGCGGTGGCGGAGAAACTGTTACCGATGCAAGTGTATTCTCCGTAACAGGCAACGATGCGATTGTTGATTGGGTATTTGTTGAGCTACGTGAAGCCAATAGTAAAGGAATTATTTATGCATCACGTGCTGCATTACTTCAAAGAGATGGAGATGTAGTAGATGTAGATGGCGTAAGTCCTGTTGACTTTGCAGCCGATGCAAGTCTCAACTATTATGTTTCTGTTCGACACAGGAATCACTTAGGTGTAATGACCAATACTGCAATTGATTTGTCAGCAGATACAGGTTCATCGCCACTGATTGACTTTACAGATATTGATATCCCGACTTATGGAGAACACGCCCAAGCGGTTGCTGGCGGATTCCATGCAATGTGGGGCGGAAACGCAGATGGTAATAGGTACATCGTCTATCAAGGTAGTGGTATTGCCGCACCAGATGTTGATAAGATTTTCTTCGATGTATTCTTTGCGCCAGGAAATACAAACTTCCAGTACAATTACATCTATGCAGGTTACCACAACAGTGATACAAACATGGATGCCGAATCAAAATACCAAGGATTGAGCAACGACATTGATCAATTGATATTCTTCAATGTATTGAGCCATCCTGAGAATACGAGCCTCTTTGCCAGCTTCTTTATTACGGAGCAGACACCAGAGGTGATAGACTAAGGTTTAAGTTGAAAGTTCTATGTTGAAGCAAGTTAGCTTTTAACACAGAACTTTCAACCTACGACCATTTTCTAAAAGAAATTTGGAGTTTAAAAATTATAGCTGAGTACAGGACAAAACATAGGTTTACTAAACTTCGCTTTCGCTAAATGCTCTGATTTCAATAATTCTATTCGCCAGTTTTTTGAAAATTAAGTTTAGTAAACCTCTTATTTCAATTTTTTAACGCGTGTCCCGATTTTATATCGGGGGAAAGTAGCGGAAAAAGAAGTGTTTTCTTGCATACGAAATATTTTAGAATAAAGTCTAATCTGTTTACAGAATGGGTACTAAAGAAATTACGAAAATAAAAATGATTTAAATAACCTCTAAGGTGTTAATAATCAGCAACTTAGGTACGATTTTTTCACTCTAAATAGTGAAAAACAACTTAAAGAAATTTTAATCTAAAATCAATAAAAAATCGGATGGGAGGAGCATGAAAAATGATGCTCTTTCCTCCACAGGTAACCTAACATTTTTTTAAATTTTTGAAAGGGGGCGGTGTTAATATTTCGAATAAATTTTATCAAACTTTGTGAACAAACACCATCCGGAATTTACGCCCCCGCTTTTTTTTAGTTTTTATTTTGGTTCTAAATTTTTTAATAAAAGAATCAAAAGAAAGAAAAAAGCGGAACAGTAAAAACAGGAACCTTTCAGTCATAAAAACATAACCATGACTAGACACTCATTACTTATCGCGACGTTTCTAACGTTTTGTATTTCAGGTCTTTTTGCCCAAGTACAATTTAGATTGGATTACGAAAAGACATCCAATAGATATGTAGTTTCGTTGGTTCCTCAAGCTACTTATAAAATTCCAGGTAACCTTACCGGAGCATCACAAGTCACTGTGAAAGCGCCAACTGGTTTGTTCTTCCCAAAAGAAGTTAAAGGACTTTACCCTGGTATTGAATGGGATTACAACTCTCGCTCTAACGCACCAGTTGAAGCTCCCGAATTTGATTACATCTCCTTTGCATTGAGAAACTCAGGATTGTTGCACCTTCCTTATGTTGAGGGCGTTTCGATTCCAGTACTTTCATTCAAAAATGAATTTGGATGTAGTGCACCAATTCAATTAATAGACAACAAAACAGACCCATTCATGCCACCAAACTCGGAGATGGCGAATGTCGGACAAAGTATAGCAGTATATGGTTACGGTCACAATGCCTTTGGCGGTATTGCAAATAAAAATGGTATCGCAGACTGCCAAGAGTCATACACCCATACTGTTGATACAGACGAGTTGATTTCAAAATTTGACTTATATCCAATTCCTGCTGAGGTAGAAATTTTCCTTGAATTTGATTGGGCTTACCCATCAGAAAATGTGCAAGCAGAAATCGTTGATGTTTTGGGAAGAAGAATGTCATTGAAGACCATTGACCTAATTTCAGGGCACAACTTACATGCTTTTCATATTGAGCAGTTGGCTGCGGGCAGCTACTTCTTGAAATTGAAAGGAGAGTCTTGGAGTATCACTTTAGATAAATTTCAAAAGATTAGAATGTGATTTTATAACCTAAAATTTGAAGCCCAGACTTTCATAAAATTGTTTGGGCTTTTTTTTAGAAAAGTCATTTTCAGAAGAACTTAGAATGTGATTTTATAACCTAATTTTTTAACCGAACCTATTTCTTAGGTTCGGTTTTTTTATTTGAAGTTGTTTAAGCATTCATGATTTCTCGAAAGTGAGGAAATTTTATACTGAATAAGGCAAAAACCACAAGCTCTTAGAATCGACTAGGATTTTTAAACACAATTCAGGATAAAATTTGCCACTTGCAGCCAATCAATGAGTTTTTAAACAACTTCGTTCCTAGACTTCATGCTAAAATATTTGGTATGCAAGCAAATACTTCTTTTTCCGCTACTTCTCAATTGGCAAAAAAAATAACCATTCGTTGCGTTACAAACTATTTCAGAATAAAGTCAATTGGAAGATTGACTTGATGGTTTTATATTCTATGACAGAAACTTCTGATTATCAAATCATTACGAATTTTATAAAATAAATAATGTTCTTTGAAAAAAGTCTCTGTTTTTGGTGAGAAATGCCTCAAAAACTGAATTTCTGGTAAGACTATTGTATTACATGATTGACAATCCCCTCTTTTCCCCCTCTCCTTATTTATTTCAGTTTTTTACAAAATAAAAAACAATTCACCAGACAGTTTTTGTTATGAAAAAACTTTTAATCCTTCTGCTCGGACTTATTATTGGCCAGACAATTTCCGCGCAAGTAAAATTTAGAGTAGCCCTACAGCCTGATAATAAAACCTACAACGTTTTTTTAAGACCTGATGTAGAGTGGTCAGGTCCATTGGGGACAACCGTTACTTCTCAACTTTCCCTTCGAGTACCTGCGGGTGGTTTTGATGTTGGAAATCTAAGTAGTACAAGCGGTATGTGGAGTAAATCAGTACATGTTTTTGGTCCTGAAGAAAATCCGACATTTGACTACATTTCTTTTTCCTTGGTAAGTACAACTGGAGCGATTCCGTACGTTGCTGGAGAAGAAGTCATGTTATTTTCATTTGAGAACACAGGAACTTGTACAGGCGACTTAGAATTTATCAGTAATGATGACGATCCATTCTTGCCGCCAAACTCAGCAAGCGTAAATGTTGGAAATCGAATTTCTGTAGCTGGAGCTGGACTTGGCGTAAATGCTTACTCTGGCTCATACGCCGAAGGAGGTTATACCTGTTTGACAAACGTTGGTTGTGGTATCACTTTCAATGGAGTTGATATGATTTCTCCATCCACTTGTGGTGCTTCTGATGGAAGTATCCAAATTTTTGCTTCGACAGATTTAGGACTGGATTTAGTTTATAGTATTGATGATGGAGATACTTATCATCCAACTTCATTGTTCACGGGACTAAATTCTGGTGATTATAATATATGGATTAGAGATATTGCTTCTATCTGTTTGGAAGAAGTAGGATCAATAAATTTGCCTGGCCCATTAGGCCCAATCATTTTAAATCAAGAATCTACCAACCCTGATTGTGATGTTGACAATGGAACAATTACCATTGAAGCCAGAACAGACTCAGGCGATCCAGTAGAATTTAGTATTGACTTAGGAATGACTTGGCAATCAAGTAACACTTTCACCGGTTTGGCTGAAGGTGAATACTATGTTCAAGTAAGAAATGCAGTCAATCAATGTATTACACAAGTTGGGCCATTCGAATTGACTGGATGTACACCTTCAACTTGTATCATGTATTACGAAATGGAATTACTTGCTAGCGGACGTTATCAAGTAGTTCTATTGTCAGATGTAACTTATCCTTCACCGACCAATATTACGAGTAACCTTCAGGTATCTATCAAAGCACCAACAGGTGGTTTGGTAATTGAAGATTTTCAATCAGAAGTGCCTGGTGTCAACTTTACTGTAGGTAATCCTTATGTTGCTCCAACAGAAGCGCCTGATCAAGATTACTTTACAATTTCATTGGCAACGCTTCCAACTTCAGATATCAACTATATCATGGGTAATAGATTGCCATTATTCAGTTTTGCCAATGCAGGTGGTTGTGGTGCAGGAGGAACAATTGATTTGATTGAAAATGACGTTGACCCATTCTTTCCACCAAATAGTCAAAGTGCGAATGTAGGACAACAGTTATTCGTTTTTGCGCATGGTTCGGATGTTCCGATTTGTTTGAATGCAAACAGAAGCGTCCCATGTGAAGAGACGCCAGTTCAATGTCTTTCAAACTTTGAATTTTCAAAATTACCAAACGAAACTTATCAGGTGTCGATGACTCCTGCAGTAGATTATACTGGTAACCCAGGAAGAACAACTGAATTAAACGTTACCGTAAAAGTGCCAACAGGAACTTTCTCTGTCGCGAATCTAACAGGAAGCAATGGTTTGACCTATGAGGCAACTGTTGTGGCAACTTCTCCAGCAGAAGACCCAACTTTCGATTACGTAAATATTACTTTAACAGATATCGGAACAGACCAAATACCTTATGTAAGTGGCCAAAAAGTGGATTTATTTACTTTTGAAAATGGAGGAGCATGTTCTGGCCTTGATTTGAAAATAATGGATCCTGCAACAGATCCTTTTGCTGCAGTAAATACAAATGTTGGTTTGTTTTTGAAAATAGCGGGTGCAGGTGTAGATAGATTAGAGACTTGTTTGACAGACACCACTCAACCAGATTGTCCAGCTTTTTCACCTTCAATAGATACGATTTATGTTACAATACCGACTGATCGTCCTTCAACAGAATGTGTTACTACTGTACTGGATCTTCCAAATGGAGTAGGGGTTGCAACGGTATGTGGAAATGGCGCATTTGTAAATGCAAATACAAACACAGGTTCAGATTGTGTTGAGTTAACTCCAATTAGTGATTTTAATGAAACAGATTTACTTTGTGTTGTTCATTGTGATGCGACTCAAACTACGGTCTGCGATACAACTTATATTGTGGTTTGTCCACAAGTACAAATCCAACCAGTAGCAGCAGGCTGTGCGGGTTCTGATTTTACCATCACAACAATTGGTGGTGCAGGTGATTTTACGTGGACACCAGCTGCAACAGGGCAAACAATTACTGTAAGCCCTTCTGTTACAACAACTTATACGGTTGTTGCTGATGATGGAAATGGTTGTAGTACAACTGATAACGTTGAGGTTGCAGTAAGTCCAAACTTACAGCCAACCTTTACTTTCGATGGAATTTGTTTGGGTGAAGTAACTACTTTTACAAGTGGAAATGCTTCATTGAATCATACATGGGATTTTGGTGATGGAAATACTTCTACCGATGCCAACCCTACACATACTTATGCTGCTGAAGGAACTTTCACTGTTTCATTATCTGTAATGGATGGAAATGGATGTAGTGGAATGGTTTCAAATCAGGTTACTATTTCTGGTACAGGTGGGCAAGGCACAACAGAAACCTTAACGGCTTGTGGTGGCGAAGATGTTCAATTAAACGCAACAGGTGGTACAACTTATGTTTGGTCTCCAACCACTGGGTTGAGTGACCCTAATATTGCGAATCCAATTGCAAATGTTAATACTTCAACTACTTACACCGTTGAGGTAAGTGGTAGCGCAGGTTGTGGAACAGTGAATACTGTACAACTTGATATCACTCAAGCACCAGTTATCATTGATGTAATAGGGGAGGATTTGACCTCTTGTGACGTTGCAGATGGCTCTATCAAAATTTTTGCAAATGATGGTGGAAATGCTTTGGAATATAGCATTGATTGTGGTGTAACTTGGAGTACAAGCAGTGACTTTGCTGACCTTGATAAAGGGACTTATGGAGTCATTGTAAGAAGTATGGTAACTGGTTGTACTACTAAATGGCCTGATGAAGTAATCTTTAATGGAATTCAAGGACCAATTTTCAGAATGGTGGCGACAACACCTCCAACAGCTTGTGGTGCTAATGATGCCACTATTACCATTGAATCTGATAGTACGGGCATCGAATACAGTATTGATGGCGGTCAAACTTGGTCTGCTGACAATTCATTTTCTGATTTGGGTGCTGGTACATTTGATATTCAAATCAGATATACGAATGGCTCATGTGTAGTAACTTATGACCAAGGGCCAATTGCTATTGTTGACGGCTCAGCTCCTTTAATCGCTGATCCAATCGAAAAAGCGTACACTTGCAATGGTGCGCCAAAAACGATTCAAATTGAAATCAATGAAGATATTGATACCTACGTAATTAACACATCAGGAAATTACGTTAGTGATATGACCGCAGGTGGTATCTTGACTTTTGAGGCATCTACTTCTTTAGATTCAGCAACTTATGAGGTGCTTATCACTGGAGTAAATGGATGTTCTGTTACAGAATCATTCAAACTTTATAGTGCGTTTGCTCCTGAGTTGATGGTAGATGAATTAACCAACGCAGATTGTGGTGTTGATAATGGAAGTTTCCAATTAAACATCGGAGGA
Source organism: uncultured Saprospiraceae bacterium (assembly GCA_938010715.1). Lineage (GTDB taxonomy): Bacteria > Bacteroidota > Bacteroidia > Chitinophagales > Saprospiraceae > JAGQWW01. Next base: position 2,147 of record CALLVG010000026.1, on the reverse strand, counting down.
GCTACCGCTCCGTTCACTTATACGATTAGTAACGGAACAGGCGTCTTGCAGCAAGATGTTGCAGTACCTTCAAATAATACAAGTTTTGACAATATGGCTGGTGGCGTTTATACCATTACTTTGGCAAACGAAACACAATGTGCTACAACAACTGAGGTAACAATTGATGTAAATCCAGTTGACTTCATGTTGAATCAAACCTTGGTTATGCCAGATTGTAACCAATCAAATGGAAGTATTGAATTGATGAATGTTCCTGCAAATGCTACCATCGAATGGACCAATATATTCAATGAGGTTATCTCAACAGGTATGAATCCAACTAGATTGTCAGCAGGTGTTTATACGGTAAAAGTCACAGATGCCAACGGTTGTTTCCAAACACAAGCAATTGAATTACAATCAGTAGGAGCACCTGATGTATTATTAGGACAAGCAATTGCGCCATTCTGTGCAGGTGACTCTTCGGGTGTTGTTTCATTCCAAGTGAACGGAATGGGTAATTTCTCAGCTACAATTGTTGAATTAGGCATACAACAAGACTTTCAAGGTGACATCCTGACGATGATTCAAGGATTACCAGCAGGTACTTTTGATTTAGTAGTTTCTGATGAAAATAGTTGTGAAACAATAACAACGATTAATATTGTTGAAAATGGTATTATCGCTAATCTCGCTCCAACACAACCCACAGATTGTGCCTTGGCAGATGGTGAGTTATGCTTCGATTTATCAAGTGGAACTGCACCATATAGTATCCAAAGTTCTTTGGGTGATAGAAGCAATGTGATGGAGAATTCACAAATATGCTTTACAGATATTCCTTCGGGCACTTACGAGATAAAAATTATTGATGCCAATGGTTGTGAGAAAATTGAAGTAGTTGAGTTTACAGCACCAAATCAACCATCTATAGCAGATGATGCTTTTGCAACAGACGGATTTATTTGCCCTGGCGATGCAACTGGTGAAATCGTAACCACTGCAGCCAACGAATACAATGTATATGATTTAGATAATAACTTGTTGGGTGTGACACCAATCAGCAATCTATCAGAAGGAATTTATTTGATTTCTTATGATGAAAATGGTTGTGTTGCACAAAGAACGGTTGAATTGACTGCCACTGTTGCAGCTTGGGAAGTGACTCCTGCGATCACTGCAGAGACTTGTATCGGAAATGATGGTGCTATTTTATTGGATGTACAAGGAGCAAACGGAAGTTATATTTATGAGTGGGAAGGTTCAAGTAGTATTTCAAACATCGCAAATGACCTTTCTGCTGGTAATACTTATGCCGTATCAATTGAAGATGCAGAAGGATGTGAGTTTATTTTGGATAATCTGACTATTGATTTGCTTTGTGACCCAACGGGCAATACTTATCCTGATACTTCAAGATTAAGAACACCATTCGAGACGCCTTTAGCAAACGTCTGTATGTTGGATAATTTACCAATTGCTTCTACTGTGACGCCTTGTAGTAACCCTTCTAACGGAACGGTTGATTTGGATGCAAGTGGGTGTTTCACCTATACCCCAGATGATGGTTTCTTGGGCGATGATGAATTCTGTTTGAATATCTGTGATGACAACGGCAATTGTCAAGAAGTAATCATCATTGTAACGGTATTTGGTAATGAGGTGAATGTACTTTCAGGGATGAGTCCAAATGGCGACTTCGAAAATGACTATTTAATTATTCAAAATATAGAATCTTACCCAGCCAACACGGTAAAAGTGTACAATAGATGGGGGAATTTAGTCTTCAAAAGAGAGGCTTATTCAAATGATTTACCATGGCAAGGTGACTTTGAAGGAGCTTCACTTCCAGATGGAACTTATTTCGTAAAGATTGATTTGGGTGACGGTACAACCATCGTTGATTATATTCAATTAATGCGATAATTATAAAAGAATTAAACTGTTTGGTTTTGTCAAATGGGCGTGGAGTTTTTACTTCATGCCCTTTGATTTTTAAAAGTTGCCATGGTTGCAATGGTTGCCGAGTTGCCAAGTTGCCATGGTTGCCAAGTTGCCATGGTTGCGCAACAAAAAGACATTTGAGTTCTCCTCAAATGTCTTTTTGTTTAGCCGAAAAATCGAAGATTTTTCGGCAACTCGGCAACTCGGCAACTCGGCAACTC
>CALLVG010000025.1 GCA_938010715.1 uncultured Saprospiraceae bacterium | reverse complement strand
CGAACAGAGTAGTTAAGCCTTTTAGCGCCGATGGTACTGCCTCATCATGGGTGGGAGAGTAGGTCGCTGCCAGCCTCAATATAAATTAGCTTCATCAGATACATTCTGGTGGAGCTTTTTTTATGGCTTTAAACTAAAGTTGAATGTTTTTTTTTAAATCTGAAATAAACTTTGGAAGTGGTAGAAAAAGCAGAAGAAATAAAAAGCAAACTCCTCCAGATGATTGCTCTCCGAAATTAAAGTGTCAGAACAATCCAAATATTAAGAATATGATACCCTACCAAAAAAAAATATTCGGTGAATTTCAATTTTCATTTAAGGGAAAAAGTTTAGATTTTCGGCAAGGTTACTTGGACTTCTTTGATTCGACGCTTGTCCGAAGAAAGAACTTTGAACTTGTAATTTTTATAAGAGGCTTCTCTACCCTTCTTAGGAATAAAGCCACTCATTTCAAGTATCATTCCAGCTAAAGAATCTGATTCTCCTTTTATTTCGTCAAAGGCATCTGTTTCCAATCCAAGAATTCTACAGACGTCGTTGAGCATGGATTTACCTTCGAAAACATAATTGAAGTCGTCAAGTTTTTTATAATCAATTTCTAATTTATCATCAAATTCATCTCGGATATCCCCTACTACTTCTTCCATAATATCTTCAAGAGTTACAATTCCAGAGGAACCTCCATATTCATCTACAATGATTGCCATGTGCATTCTAGAAGATTGAAAATCCTTGAGTAACTCAGATATTTTCTTTTGTTCTGGAGCGAATAATATTTCTGTACGAATAAACTGTTGCCACTTAAAGTCTTCGCCCTCTGAGAGATTTCCAATTAGATCTTTTACATAAAGAATACCTGAGACGTGATCAAAGTCTTCTTTATAAACAGGAATACGTGAATAGCCAGATTTTCTAACGATTTCTAAAACTTCAGAGAAAGGCTGCTCTACGTCTAAGCCAATCACATCTACTCGCGAGCGCATGATTTGTTTGACAGAAACCTCTCCAAAATTGACTATACTTTTCAATAAATCAACTTCTTGTTTCGCATTTTTTCCACCAGCAACTGTCAACTCTATTGCTTGATCAAAATCTTTTTTACTTGCAACAGAAAGTCCTTGTCTATTTTTTGCTAGCCTATTTTCAATAGCACCTGTGCCACTCACTAATAAACTACTAAGTGGCTTAAACAATTTATCTAAAACGATAATCGGTAAAGACATCATTTTTGCCAACTTGATATTATTGATACGCGCATAGACTTTTGGGATAACCTCACCAAAAAGAACCAATAGAAAGGTAACTCCGACGATGGTAATTATGAAATTAAAAATCCTACCTGCGAAAGCCGCAGAAAGTAAATGCTCAACATTTAAAGAATTTAGAACACTACTACCCCAACCTTCTAACAATTCTTCGGAAAGTGTTTGCCGAATGATATACTCAGAAACAATTACGATGGCAATGTTGATGAAATTATTGGCGATAAGAATATTTGCCAAAAGGCTTCTTGGCTTTTCTTTTAAGTCAAGAATACGATCGCCAGATTTTGATTTTTCTTGGCGTAGTGATTCATAATCATTGGAAGAAAGCGAAAAGTAAGCGACCTCTGATCCTGAGATCAAAGCAGAACAGACCAATAAAAGAACAACGAAAAAAGCAGCGCCTATAAGCTCTACGGAGAAGAGAAATAAAAAAGGACTTGCTTGTAAAAAAACGGTATTGTGAATAAAACTGTCGGGTTCGCTATCCAATTCGTAGGAATTTGTTGAAGAATTGTAGAAGCCCGAAGGCTTCTACTTTATATTATTTTAGAACGGTAAATCATCATCAGCTGCAGGAGCATTGTCGGCTACTGGCGCTTTTGCTTTAGGCTCATTTACCGTTGCAGGTTCACTTGTAGGGAAGTTTCCACTACCACTATTTCCTCCTTCTTCACGTTTTATATTTCTGTAGTAATTTGCTACAATTTCTGTAGTGTACCGAGTAATTTTGTCTTTATCTTCCCATTTTCTTGTAGTTAATTTACCTTCAATATAAACTAGACTACCTTTTTTTAGGTATTGCTCGGCTCTTTCGGCCATATTTCGCCACATAACCACATTGTGCCATTCTGTTTGACTTTGCCATTCTCCGGCTTTGTCTTTGTAATTCTCACTAGTAGCTACACTTATTTTTGCAACAACTGCACCACTTTCAAGACGGCGAACTTCAGGATCCGCCCCTAAATTTCCTATTAAAGTTACTTTGTTTACCATGGTCAAAAATTTTAAATTATAAAGTTAGTTTTCTCAAAATTCTCTAAAAACCATTTAAAATAGGTTTAAAGTTAGAGTTTTATCCTTTAAATATAAATCAATTATTTTAGGAAATGCGAATTTAAGAAGACTATTATTAAGAACTCCTTTTAAAGAAGGATTTAGAGAGAGAAATGTTTCATCTGAAATCTCGAATTCCCAGAATACACCGATAATATATTGGTGTGTAAGTGTTTGTTTGAATGGCTTAGATTTTTTGATGAAAGTTGGCTTTGACTGATCAAAAATTTTGAACCATTCATCGAATTTTGAAAATGCCGAAAAATCATTTAACGCTACATCTGTTTCCACCAAAGGAAATTGATAAAGATTCTTCCAAATATCTTTCCCTTCTCTCTTTTCGATCCATCGAGTATCTCCTTTCTTTAAAACAAGAAAATTGAAATGCCGAGTTCGCTTTATTAGTTTTTTTGATTTATTAGGTAATTCTCGTATCAGATCTTTTTCAAAAGCAACACATTTTTTATTTAAAGGACATGCTTTGCAGTTTGGGTTTTTAGGAACACATTGAGTTGCTCCAAAGTCCATAATAGCTTGATTGTATTTCCCTGGTTCTTTTTTATTTAGAAACTGTTGAGTAATGACCTTAAATTCTTTCTTTCCATCTGTACTATCAATGGGCGTTTTAATACCCAAAAATCTCGAAAACACTCGAAAAACATTTCCATCTAAAACGGCATACGGAAGGTCATAAGCAAATGAGGCAATGGCTGAAGCAGTATAATCGCCAATTCCCTTCAATTTTAAGATTGAATTAAAATCAGTTGGAAAAACGCCATTTAACTCATTGGAAATATGCTTTGCCGTAAAGTGAAGATTTCGTGCTCGAGAGTAATAACCGAGCCCTTCCCACATTTTCATGACCTCATCTTCTGCAGCATTGGCAAGGTCGGTTACGGTTGGATACTTTGCTTTAAATTTTTCAAAATAAGGAAGCCCTTGCTCAACACGAGTTTGTTGGAGAATGATTTCTGACAGCCAAATGTAATATGGGTTCTTCTCCCCTTTCCAAGGCATTGGTCGCAGATGAGTCTCTGCCCATTGTTTTAGATTTTTTTGAAAAAAAGAAACCAACTTATCTGCCATGAAAATATATTAAACCGTCAATAATGCCGCACCAAAAACGCCAGCACTATCCCCCAGTTTAGGTTTTAAAAATAAAGTATCTAATCTTGGATTGAAAACATGTTTTTTAGCGGCTTCGACTCCTTTTGTATAAATAGAATCAATGTTTCCAACTCCACCGCCAATCACAATTGCATCTGGATCGAGAATATTGATAATTGAAGAAATTCCTTTTCCAAAATATTCATGCAGTCGCTCTACAGTTTTGGTCGCCGATTCATCTGAATTGTTTTGATGCTTCTCAACAATGTCTTTCAAATGAAGTGAGTTGCCCGTGAGTGATTTATAATACCGTTGAAGCGCTGGCCCAGAAATAATTTGCTCTGTGCAACCAACCTTTCCACAATAGCAATTACCTCCACTTTCGTGTAAAAAGTTATGTCCCCACTCTCCTCCTATTCCTTGGCGACCGTTAAGTACTTTTCCATCAATCACAATTCCTCCACCGACACCTGTGCCCATGATGACCCCGAAAACAACTTTTGCATCAGGCATCTTATCTTTTACGGCTCCAAATTTTGCTTCGGCAACCGCAAAGCAATTGGCATCATTTGCCGTGAAAACGGGAATATTGATTAGTTTTTCTAAATCTGCTTTGAAAGGCATCCCATTAAGACAAGTCGTATTGGAATTTTTCAAAGTACCCGTAATTGGGTCTAAGGCACCTGGCGTTCCAATCCCAATCTTTTTAGGTCTAAAACCAACTTCAGAAGATAAAACTTCAATCAGTTTTTTGATTTGATTTTGAATGTGAGCGTATCCTTTATCGGCTTCCGTTGGTAAGCGAAATCGACGGATAACCTTCAAGTCATTACTATTTTCTAAAACGACACCTTCTATTTTAGTGCCTCCTAAATCTATTCCCCAAAGTTTCTCCATTTTTACGAAATTAAGCTTGCTTAAAATAAGAAAGGAGAAAAGTACGCATACTTTTCTCCTTTTCAATATTCGTTAGTGTAAAAAAATTGGTTCTATGTTAATCAGAGTGGTTAACCAATTAATAATTGTGAATAGTTTTACTTTTTCTAAAAATTCAAAATGAATTTGCTCGTGCTGTTCTCTGAACAGTCAGAGAATGAATGCAAATCTCCAGATTTGCGGAATTCAGATGTATAGAATAGGATTGAATTACAATTTCTCAAATCTGGAGATTTGAAAAATTACGTGATGGTTCAGAGAACCACACGAGCAAATTTATTTGAAATTTGATTCACTACCCATTCAATTCAAGATTAAGCCAAAAAAGTTTATCCGAATTTGCGACCACACTCACGCATCACATCTACCAAAACTTGAACACTTTCTTTTTGCATTGCATTATAAATCGAAGCTCTAAATCCGCCTACAGAACGGTGACCTTTAATTCCATTGATACCAGCTTCCGTTGCCATGTCGATAAAAGTATCCGTAAGTTCTTGGTCTGTTGGTAAGAAAGTAACATTCATACGAGAACGATCTTCTTTTGCAACGGTTCCTTTGAAAAGTGGATTGGAGTCAATTTCATTGTAAAGCAAATTCGCTTTTTCAATGTTGTGCTGCTCGATTCCTTTCAAACCTCCTTGCGCTTTCAACCAACGCATCGTCAACATCAAAACATAAATCGGATAGGCTGGCGGGGTGTTGAACATCGAACCTTTAGCAGCATGAGTGCTATAATTTAACATCGTTGGAATGCTACGTTTTGCACGTCCCAACCAGTCTTTTTTGATGATAACTAAAGTCACACCCGCTGGGCCGATGTTCTTCTGCGCGCCTGCGTAAATCATACCATATTTTTCAACCTCGATTGGTCGGCTAAACATGTTGGAAGACATATCACAAATAATAGGAACGCCATTGCTTGCAGGTGTCGATTGATACTCTGTTCCAGAAATTGTGTTATTACTTGTGGTGTGCAAATAAACGGCATCGGAAGGCACATCGTAGCCTTTTGGGATATAGCTAAAACCTTTATCTTTTGAAGAAGCGATTTCTACGGCATTTCCGAAATTTTCAACTTCTTTGATCGCTTTTGTTGACCAAGTTCCTGTGTTAACATAAGCAGCCGTTTCATTCTCGTTTAAGAGATTCATCGGTGCCATATAAAACTGAGAACTTGCTCCACCGGTCAAGAAGAGAATTTCGTAGGAATCATCAATTCCGCCGATTTCTCGGATGAGACTGACGGCCTCGTCAACGACTGCTCCATATTCTTTACTTCGGTGCGACATTTCTAAAATAGAAAGTCCTACTCCATTGAAATCTAAGACGGCTTGGGCAGCTTCCTCAAATACAGATTGAGGCAATATGGCTGGTCCAGCACTGACATTGTGTTTTTTTAAAGTGGCTGATATACTCACGGCTTAATTTTTAGAATGGGTGAAGAGGGCGTAAATTTTAAAGCGCAAATATACCGCTTTTAATTATTTAAAATATATTCAAACGGCTTCTTAATTTTACAATTTAGGCGCATCTCGCCGGAACCGTTGGTAGGATTGATTTTAGAATAAAGCAAATTAGGCGCGTAGCGTCGACACCGTTAAATTTTAATCAACGGTGTCGACGCTACGCGCCTAAAAGTTATTTGTAATGGTCTTTTCTACCAATAGTATCGACGCTACGCGCCTTTTTATACGCGCCTCTACATATCCCACCAAGTAGTCAAATCCGTATTGACAACCTGAT
>CALLVG010000024.1 GCA_938010715.1 uncultured Saprospiraceae bacterium | reverse complement strand
TAAGTAGAGCCCAAACCCGCCTGTTCTCCGTTCATCGGGCAGGTTTATTTGGGTTATATCCGAATTTTAAATTTTTCAAATTCGGTTTTTTTATCTAAAATCTTTAAACTAAAATCAAGCTTAGTACAGGATAAAACATAGATTTACTAAATTTCGCCTTAAATTAAAGGCTCGATTTTAAAAGGTTGATATCGGAAGTTACATTAAAATCAAGCTGAGTAAACCTCCGATTCTAATTTTGTCCTGTACATAGTTAAATACTATTAAATGGAAATGCAGCTTGCGCCGAAAGATTTGTTGTCAAAACTGGAGTTTGATAAGGTTTTGAATTTGGCAGTGGAGGAATGTGTCGGAGATTTAGCAAAATCTGAAATGCTTGAGATTAAGCCAATCATAGATCCGATTGCAATAAGAAGGCTACTGAAGGAAGTCACGGAGATGAAAAACTCCATGTTAGCCAACGACATCATGCCGATGAATGCCTACGAGGACATTTCAAATGATCTTCGGATGCTATCTATTGATGGCTATGTTTTATCTATTGAAGGTTTACAACGCATTAATAAAACCTTGAGAGGTTTTGCTGGTATTTTTCGATTTTTTGATTTTGAAAGACAAGAAGTATATCCGTCCTTGTTCAATATTTTAAGGCCTTATGAATACTCGGAAGAATTGACAAAAGCAATTGATAGTGTAATTGATGAAGAAGGAAAAATAAGACCAAATGCCTCTCCTGCACTTGCTCGTATCAGAAAATCAGTAGGCAACAAACAACGTGAATTAGATAAGAAATTTAAATACATCATAGCGGAATACAAATCTAAAGGCTGGTTGAGTGATAGTGTTGAAAGTATCCGTAATAGTCGCAGAGTTTTGAGTGTTCCATCTGAACACAAGCGAAAAATCAAGGGAATCATTCATGATGAGTCTTCAACTGGGCAAACCACTTTTATTGAGCCGGAAGATATTATTCAAATCAATAATGACATTTTTGATTTGGAAATGGCAGAGCGACAAGAGATTTATCGTTTGCTCAAAGAATTGAGCGCTTTGCTTCACCCGCATGCCGAAATACTTGCAAGTTATCAGGACTTATTGGTTCAGATTGATATCATTTTTGCGAAAGCAAGACTTGCTTTGCAAATGGATGGTTTGGCACCGAGGCTGAAAAACAAAATGTTTTTTGGAATAATGGAGGGCTATCATCCGCTTTTATTACTAAAAAATAAAAAGGCGGGAGAAGTCACTGTCCCCTTCGATTTGAATCTTTTGTATGATAATCGGATGCTCTTAGTGAGTGGCCCAAATGCTGGTGGAAAGTCGATTTTTATGAAAGCGGTGGGCTTGCTTCAAATAATGATGCAATCAGGTTTCTTACTACCTGTTCGCGAAGATACGCAATTAGGTATTTTTGAAAAATTGTTTGTTGACATTGGAGATCAACAATCCTTGGAAGATGATTTGAGTACCTACTCTTCTCGTTTGACAAACATGAAAACTTTTCTAAAAGAATCAGATAACAAAACGTTGGTTCTAATTGATGAATTTGGATCTGGAACTGATCCAAAAAGTGGGGGAGCCATAGCGGAAGCAATTCTCGATGATTTAAACAAAAAGAAAGTGTTCGGAATTTTGACGACTCATTATTCTAACCTTAAAGTTTTTGCTTTTAATACCAAAGGAATAGTCAATGGTGCCATGTATTTTGATAACGAAACTTTGGACCCAACTTATGAATTGAAAATCGGTCGTCCTGGAAGTAGTTACGCTTTCGAGATTGCTCAAAAGATTGGCTTGCCAGGACATATTCTTAAATACGCACGAAAACGAGCGGGTAAAAATGAACGAGCAGTTGACCAATTATTGGTTGATTTACAAAGAGAGAAAAAAGAGGTCGAGGACAAATTGGAGGCTTTAGATAAAAGAAAAAATGAAGTAGATAGATTGATGAAATCTTATGCTGAATTAAACAGAAACCTCGAATTCAGACGAAAAAAAATCAAACTGGACGTAAAACAACAAGAACTCCAAACCACTGCTAAAGAAAATAAAGCTATTCAAAAAGCCATCAAAGAGATTCGAGAATCTCAAAACTTGGAAGAAGCAAAGAAATTGGCGCTTGCCGCAAAAAAGGAAAGAGAAGCCCTTGCTCAACAAGTTTCTGAACTCAAAGAAGAAGTTTATGAACCTTTGGAAGCAGCAATTATTGGAAAAATTAAGGAAGGTGATTTTGTAAAAATGAGAACAGGTGGTTCGCATGGTCAGGTCGAGACGATCAATAAAAACAAGGCAATAATTAGAATTGGAGATTTGAGAATGACGGTTCCGTTGAGAGATTTAGTGCCAGCAAAAGAGCCACTTGACATCAACTCCAAAAAAGGAGTGAATACAGATTCTTTGAAAAATTCAGCTGATTTTGAACGAACAATAGATATTCGCGGATTGTATGTGGCTGACGCGTTACAAGAGGTGCAAGATTTTGTAGATAAAGCCTTGATGTCAAATGCACAATTATTGCAAATCGTTCACGGAAAGGGAAGTGGAATTTTAAGAAAAGCAGTTGCAAGAAAATTAAAAGAGTATAAAGACATTGCTACTATTCGCCATCCTGAAGAAAAGGCAGGAGGTAATGGAGTTACGATTGCAGAATTTGGAGCGTGATTGAAGGATTCATTTTGTTGAAAGTTTAGAGTTGAATGTTCTAAAAGAACCTGTTTCAACTTTCAACATCGAAATTTCGACAACCCAAAAGGTAAAATAATTATTCAACTTTGTTACAATTTATTCTTTACATGTTCTTTAGTATTACTCAAAAAATAACTTCCCTCTTCAATTCAAAAAATTAGCTCGAAAAACCTCATTATCAATCACTTTTCCTTCACTAATTTTTTGAAATCGGGAACTTATTTTTTGAGCGTTCCTTAAAAGCTATTTTTAAACAAATTCATGATCAATTAACCTCAAACCAAGATTCAATATTCAGACAATTAAGTAGTCTGTTAGGCTACTTACATTCAAAAAAAAACGACAAACTTACTATGGTTCAAATCTTTGTAACAGGAGGCACATTTGATAAAGAATACGACTACCTCACTGGTGAATTATACTTCAAGACGACGCATTTACCTGAGATGTTTGAGCGCGGTCGATGCCAAATTGATATGGATATCAAGACCTTGATGATGATAGATTCGCTCGAAATGGGAGAAGCAGACCGAGAAATTATCGCCCATAATTGTAAAAGATCTGAATCAGAAAATATCATTATCACGCACGGTACAGATACAATGGTCAAAACAGCAGAGTACTTAGCTTCCAAAAAAATGAAGAAAACTATCGTATTGACTGGCGCGATGGTTCCCTACGCTTTTGGAACTTCGTCTGATGGTTTTTTTAATTTAGGAAATTCATTGGGTTTTGTTCAAGCCTTACCTCATGGCGTATTTGTGGTAATGAATGGTCGATACTTCGACTGGAACAATGTTCGAAAAAATAAGAAGACTGGATTTTTTGAAGAATTGGAATAAGGAACGATAAAATAATAAGTAGTCATTATTTCACCATTCCTAAAAACATTTTTTTATGTGTTTTTTTTATGTTTTTAATCAAAAATGTAAAAATGGTTTGATTTTGGAATAATCCTAATTGCTCATATACCATAATTAAGGTACATTTGCAGACGAATTTTACACGCCATATCTCATGAAAAAAATTTACGCCTTAATTGCATTTTCATGCATATTCAATGCTTGTATGCATGATCCAATACTTGATTTGGATGCGCAATTAGAAAGAAGACTTTCGACCATAGCTGCCACTGGAAGTGCAGATTATTTTATTTTTCCTGAAAATGGAGATTTTAATTCCATTCCTAATCAAGAACCCACCAACCCAATTACATCTGATAAAGTTAAGTTAGGTAAACTGCTGTTTTACGAAACGGGTTTAGCCCAAAATCCATTGAATGGAGAAGCATTAGAGACCTTCTCCTGTTCTTCATGCCACATTCCAAATGCTGGTTTTACACCTGGAAGAAATCAAGGTATTGCTGATGGGGCAATCGGCTTTGGGAGAGGGCGACAAGTTTCAAATCAATACCAAGGAGATGAAGTGGATGCTCAAGGTGTACGGCCACTTTCGGTTTTGCACACGGCCTATTCGACTAACTCCCTGTGGAGTGGCGCCTTTGGTGCAAAAGGAGTTAACATAGGAACGGAATTGGCTTGGGACAGTGACCCAAGTTTTGAAGTAAATCATCGTGGTTTTGAAGGTTTAGAATCACAAAATATTGAAGGACTTCATTTACACCGTATGGAAATCAATCGCCAAGTGCTTGATGAATATGGTTACAGGGAACTTTTTGATAATGCTTTCCCAGATTTTTCTGAAACAGAACGCTACTCGGATGTTACCGCGAGTTTTGCTTTGGCTGCCTATTTAAGAACACTTTTTGCAAATGAAGCGCCTTTTCAAAAATGGTTGAAAGGTGATAAAACTGCACTGACCGAACCTCAGAAAAGAGGTGCAATGTTATTTTTGGATGAGGCAAATTGCTACAAATGCCATAACGGGCCAGCATTTAGTAATAATGCGTTTTATGCTTTGGGGACAAATGATTTAGCTCAAATTCCAGGAGTCGTTAATACTTCTGTAAATGATAAAAGAAATTTAGGAAGAGGCGGCTTTACTGGTCTTGAAGGTGATAATTATAAATTTAAGGTTCCTCAGCTTTACAACCTTAAAAATTATAGTCACTTTTTCCACGGAAGTAGCAAAGAAACTTTGGAAGACGTGATTGATTTTAAATTAGAAGCTGTTTCTGAAAATCCTAATATTCCAAACTCAAGGTTATCTCCACTATTCCAAAGAGTTGGATTGAATGCACAAGAGAAATCCGATTTAATTGAATTTTTGCAGGGTGCATTGTATGATCCAAACTTGAATCGCTATGTTCCTGAAGAGATATTATCAGGAAATTGTTTTCCTAATAATGATGCCGCTTCGCGATCCATGTTGGGTTGTGATTAAAATTTTTCTAAAATCTAAGACATTTCTATAATTAAAATCCTTTATCCATAATCAAAATAGTCTAATTTCGTGTTAGATATGCCAAGTGCCCAATTTGGCAATTTGATTAAAATATGATTAGAAAAATATCTCTTTGTTTTGGCCTCCTTTGCCTGTCAATATTTGCTTCTGCTCAACTCATTATAAACGAGGTTTGTAGTAGCAATGATTTAAATTATTTCGACGAATTCAATGATCATCCCGATTGGATAGAACTTTATAATGATGGGACTCAAGCAATTCAGCTATCCGATTATTTTATTACTGAAGATGTTGATATTCCATTTGACTGGCAATTGCCAAACATCCTTCTTCAGCCAAATGAATTTTATTTAATTCTGGCATCTGGAAGAGGCTTGGAAAACAACCGGCAGCACACCAGTTTTAAAATAAAAAGAAAAGGAGAAGCGCTTTATCTTTTTAAAAATGATAAAACCCTAATTGACGAAATTTTGGTTCCAGAGAACCAAACCGACTGGAGCTATGGCCGAATAGAACAGGGGAGTGAATGGGGATTTTTTGATAACCCAAGTCCGTTAGAATCTAATACTTCTTCCAATCATATTGAACAAACTGAAATTCCAGTATTTTCTGTTTTGGAACAGTTTCATGACCAACCCATACTGCTTGAAATTACCACAAATACACCAAACGCAAAAATTCATTTTACAACCAACGGAACGGAACCTACCGATAATTCACCGATATATCAAGCGCCAATTGAAGTGTCAAAAACGACTTCCGTGAGAGCAATTGCATTTGCTCCAAATCAAGTTGATTCCAAAGTCGAGAGCAGTACTTATTTTATTTCCGAAAGTTCAATTTTACCAATTGTTGCACTTTCTGTTGATTCTCTTTTGTTGTTTGATCAAGACTCTGGTATGTTGGTTATGGGCCCCGATGCGAGTCCAAATTATCCTTTTTGGGGAGCTAATTTTTGGAAAGATATTGAGCTGCCAGTTCACTTTGAATATTTTTCTAAAAACGGTGAATTTTTAACAGAATTTGAAAGCGGATGTAAAGTTCATGGCGGTCGCAGTTCTCGTACCAAGCCGCAACGTTCATTGAGGTTTTCAGCAAAGCCGATTTATGGCATTGATAAATTTGAGCATCCTTTTTTCGAAGATAAACCAGAGGTAAAATCCTTTGAAACTATTGTGTTAAGAAATTCGAGTGGTGATTTTAATAACACCCATTTTCGAGATGGTTTTTTGAGCCAATATATGATAGACGAAGGCTTGGATTTAGACATCATGAGCTACCAGCCAACCAACGTTTACATCAATGGAAAATATTGGGGTGTTATGAATTTGAGAGAAAAAAGTGATGAGACTTTTGTTGCAGCTAATTACGACGTGGAATTGGATAAACTGGATGTTTTAGAGGAAGACACTTTGATTATTTTGGGTGACCGAGTCCAATTTTCAGAAGATGTTTCTTTGGTACGAAGTTCAGATTTAAGTGATGGTAAAGTTTTTGAGGAAGTCTCAAAACGATTTGATTTAAATAGTTTTGCTGATTATATGATAAGTGAAACTTACCTGAACAACACAGATTGGGGCCATAATAATTTGAAACTTTGGAGGGCAAAACAACCAGATGCTAAATGGCGTTATTTGCTTTTTGATTTGGATGTCACGATGCGTCGATACTCTTGGACAGGAGCGATGACAGAGGTTTTTATTCAAAAAATGACGGAGTACACAGACGAGGAAAATGACCATTTGTATGTCTTAAGGCAGTTGTTCAAAAACGAACAATTTCACAATTATTTTATCAATCGATATTGTGATTTGTTAAACACTGTTTTTAGACCAGAAATATTCTCAAAAGCGATTCAGGAACATGCTGATAAAATGGAGCCAGCAATTCAAAAACAATTTGAAAGATGGGATTGTGCAAGCTGTTCTGATTTCGAAACTTGGGAGAATACTTTTGTCCCTCAGATGATTGGATACAGCATAGAAAAAGCGCCACTTTCGAGGAAGGAATTACAAACTTATTTTAGTTTAGAAAATGAAATTTTGCTGGATCTTAAAGTGGCTCCAGCGGGTGCAGGAACGATTCAAATCAATACGGTTAAGCCAAATGAATTGCCATGGAATGGCTATTATTTTAAAGGTATTCCAGTGAAATTAAAAGTTATTCCAAACACTGGTTATTCTTTCTTAAAATGGCAAGGTATGCATCATGATATCAACTCCATTATTCCAGAAATATCATATTCATTTGATTCAGACGATGAGATTACCGCAATTTTTGAACTGACCGATGGAAGTCAAAATTCTTCACTCGTTTTTCCAAATCCAGTAGATGATTTGGTGCGTTTTAAATTTAATTTGGAAAGAGCATCCGATGTTATTTTCGAAATATTTTCGATAGACGGAAAGTTGGTAGAAAGATATGAATCAACACAATTTCAACAAGGTAGAAACGATTATGAATTGAATGTTTCAAATCTGTCAAAAGGTCAATACCATTTGAGAATTATTTCTGAATCTGTCATTGAAACCTTAAGATTTCAGAAGTTTTAGGAAGGACTATTTTATCAAACCTTCCAAAATCTAAGCAACAAACCTTCCAAAGCCAAAAAGGCTAAAACACCAAAAAGGCACCAACGCCAAAAGGTAACTCCTTTGTCTCGTTCACCTATAAATTCAGTAAAATTAGTCTCTTCGGTAGTTGAGAGTACGTTGATTTTTGCAGGAGACTGACTAACGATCGTTTTTAATTCTTCTATTGGTAAATACTCCAAATTGGATTCTTTTCTATCATAATTGAAAGCAAAAGTGGATGTAGGTGTTCCAGCTTCCATGAATAAATCGTAGATGCCTTCCTCTTTCAATTCTTTACCAACGGTCAAAAATACTTTTGAAGAAATGATACGCTGACCTGGAATAAATTCTTCTCTCTCGCCTTTCAATTTATAAACTAAATCTTTCCCCGCTGTATTGGTCAATGCTTCTGTTTCGAGTGTTTCGTCACGACCGATAGTGTAGGCAATTTTTCGTTCTTTTGAAGCTGAAATTGCCATTTTGTAAAGCATCGGAATAAAGACCTCGCTATTACGTACCAAGTTATTGTAGTCGGTGTTTAACGGTGCAGAACATAGATACAAAGCACCATCACCCACTCTAAATTTATTGATAAATGGACTTCCATCTCTGTAGGTCAAAAGTTGCTCTGAACCACGATTTGAGAAACCTGACATTTTGAAATTTCCCTCAGTAGAAGGTAGTTTTAAATTAGCTCTTCTATTTTCAAAAACATCTTTGAAGACGAATTCATTTGTGTTAACTTTTCCAACTTGCCTTTTAGCTTTTTCAAAACCCAGATAGCTATCTGCTGGAAAGGTTTGAAGGAAACTTTTGTAAGTATTGATATCAGCTTGTGCATTTGGAAAAACCAATAAATTTCCTCCGTTAGATGCAAATTGATTTAGCTCAGATGCAAGACCAGAAGAAATTGATTTCAAATCGTTTAAAACAATCATTTTGTAGTTTGGAAATTTAGAATATTCCAACGAACGACTGTTTTGATTGGTGATTTTAAAATAAGGAATTCCTCTAAATGCTGCATTCAAATAATTAGAAGGTGAACCGTCGTTTACAACCAAAACATTTACCTCTTCAGCTACATTAAAACTAAAATGAAATTTATCATCAAATTGGATAGGGTAGTCGGTGATGCTCAATTCACCTCGATGCCAGCCAGTTTTCAAAATAGTAATTGGAACAGTATCAATAACAAAAGATTTGGCAGGAATGTCCATCGTGCCAACAGGTCGAGATTGACCATTGTGCTTGATGGTCAAACGAACAGATTTTGTCGCCTCATCACCATGATTTTTTACTTTTACCAAAAGCGTATTGGTTTGATTCATCATCTGAACCGGTGCTTCAAACCATGCAGAGTCAATACTTACATTTTTCTCTTGAACTGATTGGAGGGGAATAATTTCAACTTCTGAAGTCGAATCTTTTATATTTTGAAAATCTGTTATGTTTTTTTGAAAATCTGAAATGATATAGCTGATTTGCTGATCATTTTTCCCTGAGTTTAGGGTTTGTTGTTGGCGTGAATAGATTTTTGAAACTTCTCTTACAGCAGGACTTACTTTGATTTCATCAATCATCGCAAGCGCGTCTTCTTTTCCAACCAATCTTTGGTGTCTTCCCTCAAAATCGTTGGTTAAAATCTGAAAATCATCTTCTGGAGAATAAGCTTTTACGATTTGTTCTGCTCTAATTTTCGCTTTATCTAAAAGAGAAACATCTTGGCTCAATGCACTCATACTGAATGAGTTATCAATAAAAAGACTCACTGATTTTTTACCTTTTTTGACCTCCTTATTTTGTGGAATGAATGGTTGGGCAAACGCAAAAACCAAAAATGCCAACGCAGCAAGCCTTGACAACAAAACCATCAAGTTTCTTAATTTTCGGCGATTACTGGTCTCTTCTTTGACTTCTTTTAGAAATTTTACATTCGTAAAATAAACCTTTTTGAAGCGACGGAAGTAAAACAAGTGTATGATAATTGGCAAAATTAAAGCTGCCAGTGCTATCAAAAAACCAGGAAATAAAAACTGCATATATATTTATAATCGGTTGATTCGGTGTGAGCCGAGATGATTTCTTTTTCACTCCATAATTACGTCAGAAATGGTTTTTTGTTTTATAGATGCAAGGTAATATCTCCCTCGACCAAAATCATTTCGCCAGATACTAATTCCACTTTAGCATAAAACACATAAACACCTGAGTTCATACGTTTGTTTTTGTACCTGCCGTCCCATCCAAAATCAATGCTATTTGGAGAGCCATTATTGCCTTCGTACATTTTATTTCCCCAACGATCATAGACTTGCAGGGTCTCGATTTTTACGACTTTGTTGGAGGTGCTAAAACCAGTAAACAAGTCATTGATTCCATCGTCATTGGGTGAAAATGCAGAGGGAAAATAGATGAATCCTTCCTCTTGTTGAGGCGGTGTACCGGTTACTTTAATTTGAATAGTTGCCTCGGCAGCACAATCATCGATGGTGGTTATTCGTGCTAAATAAGAAGTATTGTTAGTTCCAGTTACAATTGGATTTAAACAATCAGAACAACTTAAATTTGTTGTTGGAATCCATTCGATTGATTCAATCTGATCAAGTGGAATATCCACTTCGAGCTCCAATTGCTGAGTAGCTCCAACAGCCAAGGTAATCTCAGGAATTAGTGTAAGTTCAACAGGAGAGGGAACGATAAATTCAATCATTTCAAATTCAGTACAACCTATACTGTCTCTTACGATAATGTCATAATTTCCTTCCGGTAAATTTTCAAATAGTACGTCGTCGGAGAAATTTAGCCCACCATCAATTGAGTACTCGAATGGCGGAAAAGAACCTGAAATATCTTCAATTTGAATTGTTCCCAACTCATTGTCGCAACTCGGTGGAACCTCTGAAATTATTAATTCACCTAAATCATCTGGAAGTGAATCTACCTTTACACTATCAACGGCATTACAACCATTAAAAATATTTGTAATTTCTAAATAATACATTGCTGATTTGTCAACAATTGGCCCCAATCCATTTGCACCAGAAACAATGTTTCCATTTGAGTTTGTTGTCCATCTGTTCGAGAGGAATCCGCCATTGGAAGATTGTCTCGCATCAATTTGGATTTGATTTGTTTCGCAGGTTAGCGGTTCAGGGGTTGCAATCACAATTTCAGGAGGAGTGATGTCTTGGATTACTTCAATATCTCCACTCAATTCACAAAAACTTTCGAGATTTACGATTTTGTAATTGTAAACTCCAGGTTCATCGACTTTTATAGTGGCATTATCTGTTGCGCCTAAAATATTTCCGTTATTAGTTGACCACTCAAATTCAGTTGGAATTGAATTGGTGACTTCTGCTATGGCTTCAACTTCAAGTTGGATGCAGGTTAAAGTATCAGTTTTAACTGAATTGATTATCGGTTGTTCAAAATTTTCTGTCACAATGATTTCTTTTTCCGTACTGCAACCAGTATTAAAATCAACTACTTCGATTTTATAGGTTCCACCAGCACCAATGGTCACAATTGTTGGGTCAAACACAGATAAAATGCGACCATCAACTGTCGTCCAAGTGAAATCTGCATTTGTACCAATATTTGAAACAATAGTCGAAATAACTGCTGAGTCAAATTTACAATTGATTTCATTTGAAACAGATTCTTCGATTTGCGGAACATCTTTCGATTCAAAAACTTCAACCACTGAAGTGTCTTTGCACCCATTAGATAACGAAGTTGTTTCAATTGTGTATAGTCCTCTAGTCGTAACTTCTGCTGTATTCTGATTATTATTTTGGGAAAAATTACCATCCGTTGTTGTCCATGAAAAAAGGTAATCATTTGAGTTTCCATTTACCTGCACCGCTAATTCGACCAAAGTATCTTGGCAAGTGATACTATCAGGTAATAGGGGAGTAACCATTGGTTTTTCAAAATCACCGAAAACTTCAATGGTCGTACTTCCCTCACAGCCAGTATCCAAATCTTTTAGAATTACTTGGACAATTCCAGGTGTCTCAATTAAAGCTTCATTCGTCCACATTCCTGTTGTTGGATTTATTGCATTTATCCATCTGTAAGAATAGTTTCCTTGATTGGCAGTAGCCGTGATTGAAGAATTTAAACAATCTAAAGTATCAATTCCATTTAGTATAATTTCGATATTTGAAATACTGTTTTCACCAAGTAATTCCACGGAATCAATTGATATACAACCGTTTACACTATTTTCTATTTCTAAAATGTATTTTCCTTCACTGCTGATTGTTGGCATTAGGGTGTTATTTCCAGAAGTAATGACGCCATTTGGAGTAGTCCATCTGTAAATAAAATCATTGCCTTGACTACTATTAGATGCATCAATGATTCGGTTTTCTCCACAATCTAATGAGTCTTGGGTTTCGATGGAAACCAATGGATACTCGATGTTTTCAAAAACCTGTGTTATCTCTAAATGTTTACACTTGGAAACCGTGTCAATGATTAAAAGCGTATAGTTTCCAATCAAATCTGCTATTGCATTTTCCTCATTTGCTGCTCCAATAAATCCTCCATTTGTAGAAGTCCATTCATAAATATAATTAGTGGATGAATTCAAAATCGAAGGTTGTAAAACTACTGATGAATTTCTGCAATTTAGAGTGTCAGGTGAATTGATTTGAAAATCGGGAGTATTTGTGTTTTCAATAATTTCAATTTCTTTTACAGATTCACAACCTCTATCCAAATCTGTTACTTTTAGAAAATAATTACCACCTGAATTTGCTTCCATTGTTGGACCATCGGCTGCGCCAATTATAGAACCATTTGGAGTGCTCCATTCAAAAGAGATATTGCCAGTTTGGCTTGACGCGAAACTTATTATATCGACTTGAGTTCGTTCGCAATTAATGATTTCAGGGTCGGGAATAAAGATTTGAGGTGTATCAATATTTTCAACAATCGTAATTGTTGCCAAATTTTCGCAGCCATTGTCTGTGTTTTCAATCACCAATTCATAAGTTCCTGGTTCTGTTACAAAAGGTTGATAATCAGTTGGATTTGAATTGAAATTTCCATCAATTGTTGTCCAGCTAAAATTAAAATTACTGCCAATATCGCTACTCGTCGCATCTAACTGAATCGAGTCCACACTACAACCAAGCGTATCAAATGCGACGATACCTACACTCGGTAAATCAACATCAGGCAACACTTTAGCTGTATCCACTGACATACAATTATTGGAAGTGTCTCTTACGAAAATCATATAAGTGCCCGCACTTCCTACAAAAGGATTTAATACAAAAGAATTGGACAAAATATTCCCTGTGACTGCTCCCCATTGATATAAGAAATTAGAAGTGTTGCCACTCACTGTTGGCATTAGTTGAACACTATCAGAGGCACAGCCAAAAGTAAGCGGTAAACCACCATCAACAATCGGAGCGATGGTATCGATTTCAACAAAAATACTTAAACTATCAGCGCAGCCATTCCTAATATTTTCTACTGTAAACCAGTAGGTTCCACTTTTATCTACATACGGAGTTGGCGTATTCTGATTGGTTAAAAAATTACCATCAACTGTTTCCCAACTTACTGAATAATCAGAGCCCATATCACTGCCTGTTCCATCCAATCGAATGGAGTCATTTGTGCAGTTTATTGGGTCGGGCATCAGTATATTGACCTTTGGCAAAAGGGTATTGATAGGCACTTCAATGGCAACGGTGTCTTTGCACCCATTCGAGTTTTGGGTTAGAATCAATTCATAAAAACCAGCTTTGCTTACTTCAATAATTGGAAGATTTGTATTTGAAATAATATTTCCAGTAATGGTATTCCAATCGAAGTTGAAATTTGCTGAACTTCCTGAATTAGAGGCGTTTATGGAGATTACTGTATCTCTACAATTTAGAGTGTCGGGTGATATTAAGGATATTATCGGTTGGTTATAATTTCCAATTACATTCACTTCAACTGAATCCTGACAAGCATTATCAGTATTGGTTACCAATAATTGATAGGTTCCAATTTGATTAATAATTGCACTATCCGATGAGAGACTACTTGTGATATTTCCATTATCTGAAGACCATTCGTAAACAATATTTGAGCCTTGCGTAGATTGGCTACCATTTAAGGTAAGAATCGAGTCTTTGCAATTTAATTCTATAGGTGGCAAAATATTCGCAGTTGGGCGATTTGGATCATTGAAAACTTCGATAGATTCCATTTTGCTACAGGTAATTCCATTGAGATCGTAGGTGACGGTTAAAAAATAAATCCCTGCTCTATTGGCTTCAATTTCTTCTGTATTTAAAGGGCTAAGAATATTTCCATTAGAAGTAGTCCATTCATAAAAATAGCCAACTCCGCTTGAAGAATTTGAACCATCTAAATTGATTGGATTGCCTTCACAATCAATTAAATCAGGTGTTTCAATTATGACTTCTACTTCAATTTTTTCAATAGTAACTGTTTCTGAATTAGTACAAAAATTAACGCCATCATCATAAGTTATGTTTAAGGTGTAATCTCCTTCTTTGTCAACTTCGACAATTGGTTCATTATTTACGCCAACAATATTTCCATCAGGAGTTGTCCATTCATAAAAATAGTTTGGTCCATTGGAAGAATTGGAGCCATCAATGAAAACTGCATTCCCAAAACAATCAATTGTAGGAGGAGTTACGATATCAATTTCAACCTCTATTTTTTCAACCATCACACTTGTACTTTGAGTGCAAATTACTCCATTGTCATTGAATGATACTTCTAAAATATATTCTCCAGGTTCATCTACTTCAATAGTACGAAAGAAATCTGGCCCAATAATATTACCATCAATAGTAGTCCATTTTAATACAATTCCAGGTCCTTGCGATGAACCAGAACCATCTAATATAACTGGATTACCATCACAATCAATCAAATCTGGATCTGCTATAACTGCTGATACTGTTGAATTCTGAACATTGATGCTCTCTGTTTTCGAACAAAAAATTCCGTTTGCATCATAAGTTACCGTTAGAAAATAATCAGCTGCAACATTTACTTCAACTGTTGATTGATCAATCGCTCCAATAATATTTCCAACAGAAGTTGTCCATTCATAAGAGTATTCAGAACCCCCTGAAGAATTTGAACCATTAATAATAATTGGGGTATTTTGACAATCTAATAGATCAGGGGTTTCGATTTGAACATCAATTTGCACTTGCTCAACTATTACCGAAATTGACGCTTCGCAATAAACTCCATTATTATCATAAGTCACCGTCAAAGTATATTCGCCAGGCTCGTTTACCTGCACGTCAATATCTGAATTAGAGCCAAGAATGTTTCCAGTGATAGTTGTCCATTCATAAAAATATCCAGCTCCAACTGACGACCCATTTCCATCAATAAAAATCGAGTTTCCATCACAATCTATCAATGGTGGTGGCACAATAACAGCTTCTATTTCTATTTCTTCGACTGTGATTGTTTCTGAGGTTTCGCAAAAAATACCATTTGCATCATATCGCACCGTGAGGGTATATTCACCTGATTGATTTACTTCTACATTTATGTTTGTATTGGAGCCAACTATATTGCCATCTGTAGAAGTCCATTCATAAGTATAACCAGTACCAGTCGAAGAACCGAACCCATCTAAAATCACAGGGGTATTGTCGCAATCAATTAATGGAGGTGTATCTATAATTGCTTCTACCTCTATTTCTTCAACTGAGACAGTTTCTGATTCTTTGCAAATGGTCGTTCCATCATCATAGGTTAATGTAAAAGTATAATCTCCTTCTTTATCCACCTCGATCATATTTCCAGTTGATGAACCTATAATATTTCCATTAGAGGTTGTCCATTCATAAAATATATTAGTACCAGCGGAAGAATTTGACGCATCTAAAGTAATTGGATTATTATCACAATCAATCAAATCAGGAATTTCTACATCAACCGAAATCATTATCTGAGTTACCGTAATACTTTCAGTCTCAGAACAGATAGTAACCCCATCATTATAAGTGAGGGTAAGAAAATATTCACCTTCCATATCTACATCAATTGTATTTCCAGTAGTACTCCCCAAAATATTCCCATCAGGTGTAGTCCACGAATAGAAAATATTTGTGCCAGCAGTAGAGCTGCTTCCATCTATTAGAACAGGAGTGCCATTACAATCAATAACTGGTGGCGTATCAATGATAATATCGATTTCTATCTCATTTACAAATACGCTTTCTACATCTGAACAAATTATATTTCCATCATTGTAAGTAACGGTTAAAATATATTCACCTTCCATATCTACATCAATCGTATTGCCAGAGGTTGCTCCTAAAATATTTCCATCAGGTGTTGACCATGAGTAAGTAATATCTGGACCAGTTGTAGAAGTTGAGCCGTCTATAGTTATTGGATTATTGTCGCAGTCGATTAAATTTGGTGTAATAATATTTGCTTCTACTTCAACCTCAGTCACTGTGACGGTTTCAAAAACAGAGCAGTTGGTGGTTCCGTCATCGTAAGTAACCGTCAAAGTATAGTCACCAGCCTCATCAACCGATGCAGTGTTTCCTGAAAATGAACCAATAATGTTTCCATCGGGAGTCGTCCAGGCGTAAGAAATATTAGTACCACTTGAAGAATTTGTACCATCTAAGGTTATCGGGTTATTATCACAATCTATTAAATCTGGACTTGCAACAAGTGCTTCAATTTCAATTTCGTTTACAATCACACTTTCTGTATCTGTACAAATATTCGAACCATCATTGTAGGTGACCGTAAGAATGTATTCTCCACCTTCATCAACAACAATTGAATTTCCAGAGGTGCTTCCGATGATATTTCCATCAGGAGTTGACCACGAATAGGTAATATTTGAGCCAGTAGTTGAACCACTACCATCTATATTGATTGGAGTTCCATCACAATCAACACTCGGCGGATCAATAATAATGGCTTCCACTTCAGAAGAAATAATAGTAACGGTTTCGAAATCTTCGCAAGGCGGACTAACACTATTATCAAAAACGGTCAATGTGTAATCACCTGGTTCATTTATATCAATAGAGGGTGTATTTGTAATCGAAGGCAAAACACCACCATTAGTTGTCCATTGATAGGAAGAAATATTGCCAGTAGAAGTTGAGCCATCCAAAGTAATATCATTTCCATCACAATCAATAACGAGTGGCCCAATCACCATAGCATTCACCCCAGCGGCAGTAATTGTTACAGTTTGCGAATGAGAACAAGGTGGACTAACACTATTGTTCATAACAGTTAAAGTATAATCACCTGGTTGATTTACATCAATCGAAGGCGTGCTGGTATTGGTTGGTAATGTACCACCAGTTGTAGTCCATTGGTAAGAAGTGATATTTCCAGTAGAAGTTGTTCCATCCAGTGTAATATCGTTTCCACTACAATCAACGCTTGGCGGAGCAATAATAACTGCCATAACACTTGGATTATCAACAGTAACCGTTTCCGCATCAGAACAAACAGTCGTTCCGTCATCATAAGTTACGGTCAAGGTATAATCTCCAGCCTCATCAACATCTGCAGTATTGTTTGTCGTTGAACCTACGATGTTTCCACCAGAAGTTGTCCATTGATAAGTAATATTTGAACCAGAAGAAGAGGCACTTCCGTCAAGGGTTACACTATGTCCACTGCAATCAATTGACGGGGTTGGTTTGGCGATGTTTGCTTCCGTAAGTATGACATCTACAAAAACATCGTCTGAATCTGTACATAATTCTACGAAAGTGATTTCGTCGATGGCGTAAACAGGCGATGCCACCGAGGGAGGAAATAATGAAAATATGGAAGATGTGGTATTGGTTATACAAATCTGAGCACTCGAAACACCAGGGTTAACCCATGTTTGCTCCACTTTTCTCCAATCGCAAACACCAAGCAGAGGAGATGGAATTACTGTTGCGCCAATGGGGGTTCCGTTAATAGATGCCTCCAAAGTAGTGCCTAATACTAATGCCAATCCCCAAAAAGTAAATTTATAATCTGAAGTAGGATTGACCGAAACAGTTTGACACCATGCATTTTCATTGTCAATTCCTAAGGCATCAATAAGTTGCATATTGACACCACTGCCAGTGGTTTTATCAACGCAATTTGGAAATCCAAAAAGACTTGGGTCATCTGTTACATAGTATTCTCCAGGAGTTGGGAAAAAACTTGTCGAAAAATTAAACCAACTGGTAAAACCAGTATTCCCACTTTCAAAATCTCCATTAACAATCAAGTTGTTGTTATCGCACGCCCTTGCGGTATAAGTAAAAGTAGTCGGAACAGAAATATTTGCTGTTGTATTTGCTGCGTTTGGATTACTCACACTTCCTACTGATGCCGTCCAAAATTCTTCAAAAAGTGTTGTAGCAGTATTGGTTCCTGATAAATTCACTGTTCCACCAGGGCTACAAATTACGTCAGGCGTAGCAGTGGCAGTTGCTGTGACAGGGCATTGCGCTAATATTGGCAGCGCCAAAATTGAGAAAAGGAAATTTAGAAGTAGAATTCTATTCATTTGCGGCAAAATCTTATTTGCCACGAATTTAACGAATAGTTTCAATCCAATCTAACAATTGATGCCTCAATCTACCATCGGTATGCGCCCAAGACACGGCATCCATGTGGGTGCCTTTTTCTAAAACCACATATTTGGTGAGTTCAGCTTGGTAGGATTTTAGTTTCTCAAAAAAGGAAATGTTGTTTTTGAATCTGGCTAATCCATCTTTTGTACCATGAATTCCAAAAACTGGTTTTCGAATTTTTGAAGGTAGAAAATTGAAAGTACTGGCGTATTTAAACAAATCACCTCTTCGTTTTCCTGCCAATTTTCGCAGTACAAAAGTGCGTGACATTTTCGCCAAATTGAGCGGAGCCCCAAAAAGCATCAAGGCATCAAAAGGATGTTCTTCAAAACCTGCTTTTTTCAACTCTACTTCATCATAAAAAAGATGAGAAGCGAGATGCGCTCCCGAAGACATTCCACCCAGAATAATGGGTAAATCGGAAAGTCCTTCTTCTTTTATTTTATTAAAAATGAGTGGCGCAGCTGTAGTCAAATCTTCGCGCATTCCTTTGAAATCTACCGTTGCTAATCGTCGATGAGTGGGCAAGAAAACGGCATATCCTTTTTCTAAAAATGGGGTAGCAGAGTAGGCAAACATTTCAGGTCTTCCAAAAATCCATCCTCCGCCGTGATAATAGATGATGATTTTTTTAATGGGCGTTTTTGGTTTTAAAAATAGAAAATACTGAAACATGTCCTCTCCAAATCTGATTTTTTCGGCATGATGATCTGGTACTTTATTTTGAGTGACACGCCTCCAAAAATTAGGAATATTCCTCAATTCATGCATTATGGTTCCTTTCCACATATTATTTTCTATTTATTTCCGTTTTTTGTGCGGTGATTAAAGTTTCTTTGCCGCAAATAAACAATAAAACAATATTTTAGAAACATAGTTTGTCTGTTACCTCGAATTTTATGAGAAAAATAATGAACCCCAAATCAATCTGGATAGCATCGCTTTTTCTTTTGATGTTGCCTGATTTTTCTATTGCACAAATCGGGCCTCCAAATAATAAAAAGGAGTTTGATAAAATGTATAATCGCCGTATTCGTAAAAAAGTACTGAATCGCGTTTATATTCCAAAGGACATGGCAGAAGCCTTCAATGAACTGAACAAGAAAATTGACGATGGTTCCAAAAAGAAATTCATGACCGTACCTGAAGAAATGGCTGCGAGACGGTTGCATTTTAGTTTAGGACGTTGGTTGATTACGAATTGGAGTTTTTATGAAGGGTCTCGTTTCTCGCATTATCTTCGTGAGATTGGAATTACGCACCCCGATGATATGGCTCAATTTACAATGCGTACTTATCACCGACATTTAAATAAAAAACCGCTTGATGTAAAACCGCTGATTATCGAAATTAAGGAACGAAGAAAAAGAGAAGCGGAAACAAAAAGAAGTGGAGGAGAAGTGATTCATGAAGAAAAAAGAGTGAGACCGAGAAATTAATCGATAAAGGAAAATCGAAAATTTGTATCTTCAAAATCTAATGTCTTACATCTCAAGTCTAATATCTAACTAATGTCAGTAATAGTAAAAAATATATCAAAAGAATACGGCGCTCAAAAAGCAGTGAATGACATTTCTTTTGAAGCGAAGAAGGGAGAAGTTTTAGGTTTTTTAGGTCCAAACGGTGCTGGAAAAACGACTACGATGAAAATCATTTCTTGCTATATTCCTCAAACGGATGGTGCTGCTTCGGTTTGTGGTTTTGATGTGAAAGATGACCCAATGGAAGTGCGAAAGAAAATTGGTTATCTACCAGAACACAATCCATTATATTTGGAAATGTACGTAAAGGAATATTTGAATTTTATTTCTAAAATTCATAAAGTCAGTGGGGCAAAAAGTAGAATTTCTGATTTGATTGAAATGACGGGTTTGGGAAAAGAGCAGGGAAAAAAAATCGGTCAATTATCAAAAGGATATCGTCAAAGAGTTGGATTGGCTCAAGCAATGTTGCATGATCCAGAAGTGTTGATTTTGGATGAACCAACCAGTGGATTAGATCCAAATCAATTGGTTGAAATCAGGAGTTTAATCAAACAATTAGGTAAAGAAAAAACAGTAATTTTTTCAACACACATAATGCAAGAAGTGCAAGCGATATGCGATCGAGTCGTGATCATCAATAATGGAAACTTGGTAGCTGACGATCCAATTGAACGATTGCAAGAACGGGTCAGAGGAGAGGTAGCGGTTAGTGTTGAATTTATTGAAAAAGTAGAAAAAGCTGCTTTACAAAAAATCAACGGCGTCGCTTCAGTTCGAAAAGGAGCAAAAAATCAATGGCAATTGACTGCCAAAAAAGACCTTGATTTAAGACCAGAAATTTTCAAATTTGCAATTGATCAAAAACTGACTTTAATCGAATTGCATAAGGAGTTGAGTAGTGTTGAAGATGTCTTTCAAACCCTTACCAAAGGAAGCTAATATTTTTCAAAAATGCAGTCAAAAAATGACGTTGCTTGGGAGGCATTATTTGAGAAATTTCAGATTCTTTTTCACATTGAAAAAGATGGTTTTTTCAATATCAATTCTTCGCAAATCAATGAGTTTCGCGAGGCACGTTTGATGACCAAATTTGACCACCGGAGTCACCTGCCAAAGTTGTTCTCGGATAATCAATTATCCATACTTCCAACCACCCGCGGTACTTATACTATTGCAAAGTTTGAAGCCTTTTCAAATTTTGAGAATAAAATCATTCCGATAAGTAGAATTGATTTTCCTGATTTTATTCAAAGTATTGATTATCAAAATGTTACGAGCGAATCTACGGCGTTAAATTGTGCTTTTGTGGCTGGCATTTTAGACGATTTTTTAGATGAACAAAATCTAAGGCCTACTGTAAGTGGAAGAATGAGTTCTGGAGAATTTGACTTCCAAATTTCAGGTCAAAATCAGGATTTAACTATCAAGGTTGAGAATGCTCAAATTGAAATTGACGGTGGTTATGAAGGTAAAAATGGACTCTATTTAATTGAAGCGAAAAATTCGATTTCAAAAGACTTTTTGATACGTCAATTGTACTATCCTTTTCGATTGTGGTCGTCCAAAATTGAGAAGCCAGTACACCCAGTTTTTTTGACTTATTCCAATGGTATTTTTCATTTTAAAAAATATAAATTTACTGACCCAAATCACTACAACTCAATTGAATTAATCTATGAAAAACGATACGCTATCAGCCAAGAAATAATTAAGAAAAAGACGATCCTTGATTTGATTGAATCAGTCGAAATAGTTGAAGAACCAGAAATCGCTTTCCCGCAAGCTGATTCATTTGAACGTATCATTAATCTTTGCGAACTGATACATCAAAGTGGCGGCATTACTGCCTACCAAATTACTTCCAATTACGATTTTGATAAACGACAAACCAGTTATTATACTGATTCGACTCGATATTTGGGATTAGTGAAAAAAGATAAAAAGGAAAGTAAGATTAGATATTTTCTAACCAAAAAAGGAAAAGCAATTTTTAAATTACCAGTAAACGAACGACAAATTGAATTTGCTCGATTAGTTTTGTCTCACAAAGTTTTCAAATTAAGTTTGAATGAAATTTTTGAAAAAAATAGAGCGCTTTCTAAATCAGAAATCGTAGAAATCATGAAAAAATGTAATTTGCGAAAAATTGATTCAGATTCCACTTTTGAGCGGAGAGCATCCACCATTTCAAGATGGAACAATTGGATTTTGGAATTAATCGAAGAACCACTTGAAGGCGATCAATTAAAACTACTATTTTAAGCATGTCTGATATTATTAAATTTAGTGCAAAAATAAAATCAGTCAAACCAGATGGCTCAGGCGGGGCGTTTGTCGATCTTCCATTTGATGTCGAAAAAAAATTCAATAAAAAAAGAGTAAAAATTGTTGCTACATTTGATGGTGTGACTTATCGTGGTTCATTGGTGAGATATGGTGGGCCTGATTATTTTTTATTAATACGAAAAGATATCAGAACACAAATTGGAAAAGAGGCAGGTGATATGGTTGATGTAACAATAATTGAGGACACTGCACCAAGAATAGTTGAAGTTCCAGAAGATTTTCAAGTATTATTAAACGACCACCCAAAAGAAATGTCGTTTTTTGAACAACTATCTTACACGCACCAAAAGGAATACGTCAATTGGATAATTGCTGCCAAACGAGCAGAAACCAGAGAACGAAGAATGAACAAAGCAATCGAATTGATGAAACAAGGAAAAAAAGGGAAATAACAAAGGACTTTGCAACCCATGAATTTATTCATGGGAATAAAACCCATGAATTTATTCACGGGAATAAAACCCATGAATTATTCACGGGAATAAAAAAAACAAACCAACTACACATGGACTTAATGACTGACATTTTCAGAGGAGCGATTGGCGTTTTTTCGATGCTGGCAATTTGCTATTTACTCAGTTCCAATCGGAAAAATATCGACTGGAAATTGGTCATTGGCGGATTGCTTTTACAGTTCATTTTAGCAATTGCAATTTTACAAGTTCCCTTTATTTATAATGCTTTTG
This sequence comes from uncultured Saprospiraceae bacterium, assembly GCA_938010715.1. Taxonomy (GTDB): domain Bacteria; phylum Bacteroidota; class Bacteroidia; order Chitinophagales; family Saprospiraceae; genus JAGQWW01. The sequence continues at coordinate 7,319 of CALLVG010000024.1, read as the reverse complement.
ACTGGGTGGCTGACCGTTTTGTTGATCTTTTAAATTATACAGAACAAGGGTCGAAATTTATCTTTGGATCATGGCCAGATGATGCATTTATACAGGCAACGGATTTTAGTAACGGAACACAAATTGCCCATAAAGTCGGTTATGTTTTCGCTTTCAAAGTTTTGCCGACAGTCGTTTTCTTTTCTGCCTTTTCTTCAATGCTTTTCTACTTTGGTATCCTTCAAAAAATCATTTACGGGTTTGCTTGGTTGATGAGTAAGTTTATGCGCTTGTCGGGTGCAGAAGCGACGGCTGCTGCTGCTAATGTTTTCATTGGTCAAACAGAAGCACCGTTGGTTGTAAAACCTTATTTAGAGAAAATGACCAAATCCGAAATCATGTCATTAATGACTGGTGGATTTGCAACGATAGCGGGCGGTGTATTTGCATTATTCGTTTCGCTTTTGGGCGATGATTATGCGATTCATTTTTTGACGGCTTCGATTATTTCTGCTCCGGCAGCGATTGTGGTCGCCAAAATGCTATTCCCCGAAGTGAATCACGATGAAATAAATACCGATCTCTCCGTGCCTCAAGATAAATTAGGAACGAACGTTTTGGATGCCATTTCTATAGGGACAACCGACGGAGTTCGTTTGGCCGTGAATGTGGGCGCAATGCTTTTGGTTTTCATCGCAATGATTGCTTTTGTCAATGGATTATTAGGTTGGTCGGGAGATATGTTAGGTTTAAATAATTGGATTGCTGGAGTCACAGAAGGCCAATATGATAGCTTCAATTTAGAATTTATTTTGGGAGTTATTTTCGCTCCGATCGCTTGGTTGTTGGGTGTTCCGTCAAATGATGTGATGTTGGTTGGTCAGCTTTTAGGTAAAAAAACGGCGATTAATGAAGTCGTCGCTTATGTAGATTTAAGTATCATAAGAGGTAATGAGGACATGAGTTTGAGTCCAAAATCAGTTATTATCGCCACTTACGCACTTTGTGGATTCGCCAATTTTTCTTCAATTGGAATTCAAATTGGAGGAATATCAGCAATTGCTCCAGGTCAGCGTGAAACATTGACAAAATTAGGAATGAAAGCCATGATCGGAGGAACTATTGCCTGCTTCATTACCGCAGCAATCGCAGGCGTACTCGTACAAGGATAATTTACGGTTTACGAAAACCGAATGACGAAAAACGGAAGAAAGAATTGTTGATGAAGAAATTATACATCATTGCCGGCGAAGCATCGGGAGACCTCCACGGTTCCAATCTCCTAAAAGCACTCAAAAGTCAGGATCCTAATTTAAAAATAAAAAGTTGGGGAGGTGATTTAATGCAGCAAGCAGGAGCAGAGGTGGTGAAACATTACAAAGATTTGGCTTTCATGGGTTTTGTCGAGGTCGTCAAAAATTTAAAAACGATTCTTGGAAATCTCTCCTTTTGTAAAAGAGATATTTTAGAATTTCAGCCAGATGCTTTGGTACTCATTGATTATCCAGGTTTTAATTTACGAATTGCAAAGTGGGCAAAACAGCAAGGCATAAAAGTCATTTATTACATTTCTCCACAGATTTGGGCATGGAATAGTAAACGCGTTCACGCCATCAAACGAGATGTGGATCGGATGATAACGATTCTTCCTTTCGAAAAGGATTTCTACCAAAAAAATGGAATGCAAGTCGATTACGTCGGGCATCCTTTGCTCGATGTAGTCAATGATTTCAAAAGTGATAAAAAGACTTTTTATAAAAAATGGAATCTATCTGAAAAGCCAATTATTGCCCTTTTGCCTGGTAGTCGGAAACAAGAAATCAGAACCACTTTAAGTGTAATGCTGAAAATGGTTGCGCAATTTCCTGATTATCAGTTTGTTGTGGCAGGGGCACCGAGTCAAGACAACTCATTTTATCAAACTGTTTTTGACCAATCTGGATTAGAGATTCCTTTAGTTGAAAATGAAACTTATGATTTGTTGAATCATTCTACGGCTGCATTGGTGACTTCTGGAACAGCTACTTTGGAAACTGCATTGTTTGAAGTGCCACAGGTGGTTTGTTATAAAGGCAATGCAATTTCTTATCAAATCGCCAAACGATTGGTAAATGTTAAATTTATTTCTTTAGTGAATTTAATTGCGGATAGGGAAGTGGTTAAGGAGTTGATTCAACAAGAGTTTAATAAAGAGAAATTGGAAGAGGAGTTGTCAAAGATTCTCACTAGCCCTTTAATAATGAAAAAAAATTATCATGAGGTTAAGGAACTGCTTGGGAATAGTGGAGCGTCGTTTAAGACTGCTGAATTGGTTTTGAAAGAAATTTAAACACGCTCTGAAGTAAGTTTGTTTTCATGCAATCTTCTATAGAAATATTGTGACTTTCCTTACATTGTCCATTCGATAAATAGAATAAAGATCTTCATTCTTAAAAACTTGAAAATTATGACTTTTCAAAAATTACTGCTTCCACTTTTGGCAATTTTTTTACTCGGTACAGGCTGGTATTTTCTTTCAAACAGTTCTGGGGATTTGCCGCAGGAAGAAACCCTTTCAGGTAAAATTGAAAGTGGCGAATTCAAAATTTTCGTTAATGCAACAGGTGAATTACAGGCCAAAAATTCAGTAAAAATAAAAGGGCCAAATGGCATGCGTGCTGTTCAAATTCATAGAGCGACCATCAATGATATGGTAAAGGAAGGGACGGTCGTTAAAGAAGGCGACTATGTAGCGACACTTGACAAAACCGAACTTTCAGGAAAGATCAGCCAAGCGCAAAATGAATTAGACAAAGTCGAAACACAACTCGAACAAGCCAAAATTGATACGGCTATTAATTTAAGAGAAATTCGTAATAATCTAATCAATTTGAAATTCTCGATTCAAGAGAAAAAATTGCAGGTAGAGCAGAGTAAGTATGAACCACAAATGGTTATTCGGCAGGCGGAGATAGATATGGAGAAAACAGAAAGAGACTACAATCAGTTGCTCCAGAAATTAGAACTCACCAATACAAAAGCACTTGCCCAAATTTCAGAAATATTAGCAACGAAAAAAACAATTTAACTTGAAATGAATCAGCTCACTTCTTTGGCAAAAGAATTTATTATCAAAGCGCCAAAGCCAGGAATGATTATCTACTATCGAAGTTGGAATGGAAAAGTAACAGCTGGATCTGAAATTAGTAGTTGGAATCCGACGGTCGCCGAACTGCCAGATTTGTCCGATATGATATCGAAAACATTTGTAAATGAAGTCGATATTTCAAAAATAAAAAAAGGCCAAGACGTTCAAATAAAAGTTGATGCTTTTCCTGATAAAGAATATTCGGGTAAGGTAATCAAGGTGGCAAATATTGGAGAACAGCTAAAAGGATATGATGCAAAGGTCTTTGAAGTCGCAGTTCAACTCAATGCAGTTGATTCGATTTTGCGTCCAGCGATGACCTCCAGTAATGAAGTTTTGGCAGCGGTGTTCGACTCTGTTTTGCATGCCCCATTGGAGGCGATATTCAATGATTCGCTTTCTTTTATTTATAAAGTTGAAAATGGAAAAACAATAAAACAAGAAGTAATTATTGGCGAGTCAAATGATAATTCAGTCATAATTGAGCATGGTGGAAATGCTGGTGACGAATTTTTATTCATCGCACCTTCAAATGCAGAAGACCTTGATTTTCAGCCAATTGCGCCAGGAATTAAAGAAGAAATTAAACGAAAATTGGAGGAGGAAAAAGCGCGAAGACAAGCCTTAGCTGCCGAGAAAGAAAAAGCAGCAGCTGAATATGTACCCGATGCGGAATCTGGTCCTGATTTTATTATTATTGATTGAAAACTAAAAAATTATGCAACGACTAATTTTCAATTTCATTCTGGCAATGGAGGGCGTTATGGATAATCGACTTAGGACGATTCTGACTGCGCTTGGAATCATCTTTGGAGTCGGAGCAGTTATCACGATGCTCGGAATTGGAACGGGTGCCAAACAATCAATTCTTGATCAAATGAAATTGATTGGGACAAACAACATCGTCATAAATGCTGCTTTAAGTAGCTCCGACGAAGAAGTCGGATCTTCAGCTGCATCTGGCAATTCCGATGATAAGCGTCCATGGTCGCCTGGTCTTTCAATGGAAGATGTAAGAACCTTAGAAGCGATTTTGCCCAATGCCGAAAACATCAGTCCAGAAGTGGTTTTCAATCTTAACCTCATTAGATCTGGTAAAATGGAACGTGGCAAATGTATTGGGGTAACCAATACATTTTTCGAATTTAATAATTTGAAATTATCAGAAGGAAGTCTTTTTCATAAAAGTCATATTGACGGTGGACGGCCAGTTTGCATCATTGGAAAAAATATTCGAAAGAAGTTCTTTCCTGAAGAAAACCCAATTGGTCAACAAATCAAATGCGGAAAGGCTTGGATGAAAATTATTGGTGTTTTGGAACAACGAAATGCAAGCGCTGAAAGTCTCAAAAATTTAGGCATTCGTGATTATAATTCAGATCTTTATATTCCTATCTCTACTTCATTGTTACGTTTTAAAAATCGAGGCAAAATCACAAAAGCAAAAATTAAATCTCGGGATAACGAGGATGATAATTCACCTCCAGAAAGTTACAATCAGCTCGATAAAATAACTGTCCGAGTTGCTGATTCAAAACACTTACGCGTTACCGCAGACTTGATAGCTCGAATTTTAAAAAGAAGACATCAAGGCCTAGTTGATTTCGAAATTGAAGTCCCTGAGTTACTGCTTCAACAACAGCAAAAAACGCAGGAGACTTTCAACCTTGTTTTATTGGTAATTGCAGGCATTTCACTTTTGGTTGGAGGTATCGGAATTATGAATATTATGCTCGCCTCAGTTTTAGAACGTATCAAAGAAATTGGGCTTCGTCGTTCACTCGGTGCTTATGAATCCGATATCATTCAGCAATTTTTGTTTGAGGCTGTTTTCATAAGTCTTATTGGTGGGGTTTTAGGTGTTATTTTAGGTTTTGCTTCCGCGAAAATGATTGCTTCTGCTGCAAATATACCGACGGTCGTAACTTGGTGGTCTGTACTTTTGTCATTTGGAGTAGCAGCCTCGATAGGCTTGATATTTGGTCTTTTTCCGGCTCGGAAAGCTGCAAAGCAAGATCCAATTAAAGCATTACGAGCAGATTAAGTTAACGCCCTGATGCGTACCATAGACGAAGCCGAAAAGGGCGTACCCTGAACGAAGCCGAAGGGCACAAAAGCAAAGACCTAATTTTTCCACAATCGTTGACTTCAACCTCGCTCAGCCAATACATTTAGTTCCTTCTATTTAATTTTGAAAAGAAATCACCAATGATAAAAATTTCGAAACTTATCCTGATTTTATTTTTTCCAGTAGCACTTTTTAGTCAGACAGAAAAAATTGCTTTGAGTCTTTCGGAAGCAGTTGCCTTAGCGCAATCCGATGCCCCAGATGCTTTGCTCGCAGAGACCCGTTTATCAAATCGGAAGTGGTTTTATCAATCTTTCCTTTCAGACTATAAACCGCAAATTACGCTTAATGGCACATTGCCGGAGTTCAATCGAACGGTCGAGCGATTGGCACTTCCTGATGGTATAACGTTCTTCAATCGAACAGATTTATTTACATCGGCAGGTTTGACGCTTTCGCAAAATATTACCAAAACTGGTGGGCGTGTTTTTGCTATGACAGAATTGCAACGTTTAGATGTTTTTACGGGGCCGTCAAAAGGAAAACAATATTTTTCAACACCAATTATCATTGGGTTTAATCAGCCAATCTTTGGATACAACAACCTCAAATGGAATAAAAAAATCGAACCACTCCGTTACGAAGAAGCATCAAAATCCTATGCCGAAGAAATGGAAAATCTCGCTTACCAAAGCGTAGAATTGTTTTTCAATGTCTTTACAGAACAACTCAATGTCGAAGCTACTCAACTCAATAAAGCCAATGCAGATACTTTGTTTGATATTTCAAAAGGTCGATTTAGTGTTGGAAAAATCGCTGAGACGGAGCTGCTACAAATAGAACTTTCAGCGATGAATGCCGATGCTAATTTGGCGCAAGCTAATCTAAATCTGCAGAACGCTACAGAGCGTTTTAGAAATTTTTTGGGTTTAAAAAATTCAGTAGAATTTAATCTTCAAGCACCAACCGATTTGCCCGAATTTCAAATTGAAACAGAAGAAGCTTTACGATATGCACTTATGCACAGAAGTGATATTACGAGCTACCAGCGGCGGTTGCTCGAAGCGGAAGCGAATGTCGCTGAAGCTAAGGCAAATGCTGGCGCACAAATAAATGTCAATGGTAGAGTTGGCCTGTCAAAAACTGCCGCTCAACTATCCAATGCCTTCTCTAATCCAGTTGACAATGAGCGGGTTTCTCTTAATCTGTCGATACCAATTGCGGATTGGGGAGCAGGAAAAGCTCAACTAAAAGTCGCTCAATCCAACCGAGAATTGGAACAGATGACGGTGGAACAAGAACGTATAAATTTGGAACGAGAGGTGCGACTTAATGTGCGTCAGTTTGACCTTATTCGCCGCCAAGTAACACTTTCCAAACGAGCGTATGATGTAGCCATCAAAAGGGAAGATATTACACGAAAGCGGTATTACATCGGAAAAATTGGCATCACAGATCTTAACCTTGCCATCAATGATTCAGAAACAGCACGACGAAGTTACATTCAATCTTTGCGTACATTTTGGTTGGCTTTTTATGAAATCAGAAGAGTGACACTTTTTGATTTTGAAAAAGGAAAGGCGTTGGTGAAATAAAGAATTAGATATAAAGTAAAAGGTGGCCTCATTCTTGCCTAAGGGAAGTTTTATTATCTCAAATCCTTTGGCGTGAAAATAAAACTTTCCATTTCCCTTTTTCTACTTTTTTTTACTTTGATTTCATCTGGGCAATCGATTCAAAAGCATGAAAACGCTTTTGGAGATACCCTTTGCGTCCAACCTATAAAATGTATAATTCATTCAAGTTTTAAGTTAGTCGCACTCAGTATTCCAATTTCGAAAAAGTCCTGCAAAAAACTAAACAATGCTTTTGAAGTACCTGATGAAACATTAAAATTACAAGCCTACCAAAATTATCAATCAAAGTTAGAGTTGAAATCGAGTGGGGGATCGTTTGGGTTTTTTATGATATTTTGATCTTTTACTGCTGGTGAAAATATGAATTTTCTCTTTTCGAATTTATCCATTAGCTTTACTTTAGTTTTTCATGTTTCCGTCAAAGACGGGCGTGATAATTGAATCCAGTTACAAACTGAATCCAGCGATTTGTGAACACTTAAGCGAGCGGGAGAAACTATTATTACAT
>CALLVG010000023.1 GCA_938010715.1 uncultured Saprospiraceae bacterium | reverse complement strand
TTCATGACCATCATTTACATCACCCTAAGTCTTGTAATTTTTACTTTAAATGACAAATGGGCCTATACCATCGTTATTGCAACCATATTTACAATAGGGATAACTGGTTATCTCAAATCTATAGGTATTCAATCTGGTGATTTGTTGGGTTTAACTATGGTTGACCCCACGATAATAGATATGTATTCGATTTTTAAAATCGGAATACCGATGATATTACTGGCCTTAGCAATTGCGAATTTTGTAAGAATCAATCGTAAAACGAACGATCAGTTAATCAGAAACATTAATAAGAAAGAGGCGCTCAATCTAAGTTTGCAAGCAAGCCAAGATCAATTTAAAACCTTAGTGGAAGGAGCTGCAGACTTGGTTTATGAGTTGACGCCAGAAGGCAATTTCAAATATACTAATCCTGCTTTTGAGGAAGTGACGGGCTATTCTCCTGATTTTATTAAAGGGAAGAATTATACCTTTTTGATTCATCCAAATGCGGTGAACGTAGCTAAAAAATATCTTGAACAAGGAGAATACGCCATTCCTAATAAATCATACCTTGAGTTTCCAATTCTCACTAAGGTTGGAAAAACAGTTTGGTTAGGCCAAAATATAAATTACATAAATGATGAGAATGGGAACTTGGGTAAATACATGTGTATTAGTAGAGATATTACTCAACAAAAAGAGATCAGTACAAACCTCGAAAAGGCCAAAGCTGAAGCGGAAAAAGCGGCCATGATAAAAGCTCAATTTCTATCTGCGATGAGCCATGAAATACGAACGCCTATTAATGCAGTTTTGGGGACTATACATTTAATGGCTGACGAAAACCCTCGAATGGATCAAATAGCTCATTTGAATACTTTGAAGTATTCTGCTGAAAATTTGATGAATTTAGTTTCGCATATATTGGACTACAACAAATTGGATTCAAACAAAATCACGCTGAAAAATGCCCCTTTTACCTTAAAAGAATGTTTGAGACATACCAATGCAGGAATAGAACAATTTGCAAAAGATAAGGGCATTAATTTTTCTATAGAAATAGATCCGAAACTTCCGAAAAAACTGATAGGTGATTCTTTCAGGATTTCGCAAGTACTCAGTAACTTGGCTCATAATGCCGTAAAATTTACACAAGAAGGCAACGTAAAAATTAAGATAAAGGAACAGCAATCGACAGACGAATCTGTTCGCGTTCTGTTCTCCGTCAGCGATACTGGAAGAGGTATTCCTAATAATAAATTGGGTACTATTTTCAAAAAATTTAACAAAGCCTCAAACGATACTGTTTTGGAAGGAACGGGCTTAGGATTGGCCATTTCTTCAAAAATTGCTGTTTTACTAAATACCAGAATCGAAGTAGAAAGTATCGTAGGCAAAGGTTCCACCTTCTCTTTTTTAGCGGAACTTAAAAGGGCCGACAATCCTATTTCTACAAAAATTCCAACGCAGAAAGGACTTCAAATAAAAACCCAAAACAGACTGGAAAATTCTCTTTTGGGAATGAAGATTTTATTAGTTGAAGACAATCTCATCAACCAAAAAGTTGCAAGTAAAATAATGAGTAGATGGGGAGCCAATATTACTATCGCTAAAAACGGTCAAGTGGCGGTTGACAAAATTCAACAAATGGATTTTGATATTGTATTAATGGACATCCAAATGCCAGTCATGGATGGTATTGAAGCAACTTCCACAATTAGAGCGATGGGTGGAAAATATGCCAAAATTCCTATTGTAGCGCTAACTGCTTCCGCAGTTTTGGAGGTGCGCCAAAATGCATTAGAGGCAGGACTGAATGACTTTTTAACAAAGCCATTTCAACCTGAAATTTTGAATAAAACTATTTTAAAACATACCGGATTTGGGAAAAGTGCAGCGAAGAGTTTGGATAAAATTGAAAAAATAAAAGACTTGCCCAAACCTACCTAATTGTTACTCAAAAAAACTAAACCACAACCAGCCAGATTCGCCTCCTACCCAAAATTGTGTATTCTGATATAAGTTAATACCTGTGGAATAGTAGTTGATATAAGTTAATAGAACTCACTCGATTAGATAAATTATTACTTGGAAAACTAAAGAGCATCTTGAAAAAGCAAACAAAAAAATTGATGGATTATTTTATTGGTGATTTACTCGCCAAAACAAATGATACTTTAGAACGGTCGAAAATCGAGATGCTTTATGGGTATTGTTTTTTAAATATTTTTCCATTATTTGCTTTTCTTCCCTTCCTATTCCAAGATGGCTCAATCGTTCCTTTTATATTTGTTTTTATTACTATCCTTATTTTGGTTGCTTCTTTGTTTATTTTTAAAATTTTCAAAGTTTATAAACCTATACTTTATTTCTTAGCATTTGTAAGTCCGCTTTTCGTTTTATTGTTGGTACCGATAATAATGCCTCAGGATCTGTCCGTATTCATGACATTTATCTATATCACAATGAGTCTTGTAATTTTCACGCTCAATGACAGATGGGCTTTTACTATTGTTTTTGCAACAATGTTTGTGATTGGACTAACTGCATATCTCAAATCTATTGGTTTTCAATCAGGGAGTATTTTAGGTCTTGACATGATAGATCCCTCTATATTAGGAATATCATCTGTTATCAAAATTGGGATGCCAATGGTTTTATTATCCTTAGCAGTCGCAAATTTTGTTAGAATCAATCGACAAACAAACGATGAGCTTATCGCGAATGTCAAGAAAAAAGAATCGCTCAATCAAGATTTGCAAACAAGCAAAGAGCAGTTTAAAACTTTAGTGGAAGGAGCAGAAGATTTGGTCTATGAGCTAACTCCCGAAGGCAAATTTAAATATGCTAATCCCGCTTTTGAACAAGTGACTGGATATTCGCCTGACTATGTGTTGGGTATGGAATATACCTTTTTGATTCACCCAAAAGCTATTGACATAGCAAAAAGATACATAGATAAAGCAGAATATGCTATACCTGATAATGCGTATGTTGAATTTCCTATTATCACAAAAGCTGGAAAAACAGTTTGGGTAGGCCAAAAAGTAAATTACGTAAATGATGAAAATGGGAATTTAAGCAAATACATGTGTATCAGCAGAGATATTACCCAACAAAAAGAAATAAGTCAAAACCTCGAAAAAGCCAAAGCTGAAGCAGAGAAAGCTGCTATGATAAAAGCGCAATTTCTATCTGCGATGAGTCATGAAATCCGTACCCCAATCAATGCCGTTTTGGGAACAATTCATTTGATGGCCGATGAGCATCCAAGAATAGATCAGGTGCCACATCTCAACACCTTGAAATACTCCGCCGAGAATTTAATGGATTTAGTTTCCCACATTTTGGACTACAATAAATTGGATGCCGATCAAATCAATATCAAAAATGTTCCTTTTAAATTGAAAGAATGTTTGCAGCACACAAAAGCTGGTGTGGATCAATTTGCAAAAGAAAAAGGAATCAAATTTACCATTGAGTTAGATCCTACCCTTCCAAAAAGTTTCTTGGGGGACTCTTACAGAATTTCACAAGTACTCAGCAATTTAACTCATAATGCAATAAAGTTCACCGAGACAGGTAGTGTAACTGTTCAGGTTACTGAGCATAAAAAAACCGAAGAAACTATTCACATATTGTTCTCTGTGAAAGATACTGGAAAAGGCATTCCTAAAGAAAAACTAAACTCCATTTTTAAAAAATTCACTCAAGCTACAGATGAAACCGTCCTCGATGGAACTGGTTTAGGGCTTGCGATTTCTTCAAAAATTGTTGCCTTGTTTAATTCCAGAATAGACGTGAAAAGTACTCTAGGTAAAGGTTCTACCTTCTCCTTTATTCTTGAGTTAAAAAAAGCTAATCAGAAGTCATCGAATGTAGTTCCAAGCCAGAAAGGGCTACAAATAAAAACACAAGATAGATTGGCAGATACCCTGTTGGGTATAAATATATTGCTGGTCGAAGACAACATCATTAATCAGAAAGTAGCCAGTAAACTACTGACCCGCTGGGGAGCAGATTTTACGATTGCTGAAAATGGTCAAGTTGCCATTGATAAAATCAAAGAGACTGACTACGAAATTGTTTTAATGGACATCCAAATGCCTATCATGGATGGCATCAAAGCCACGACTATGATTAGAGCAATGGGCGGCAAATATGCCACGATTCCAATTGTTGCCTTAACCGCTTCGGCGGTTTTGGAGGTGCGTCAAAATGCCTTGGAAGCAGGACTCAATGATTTTTTGACTAAACCATTTCAACCAGAAAACTTAAACAAAACTATTTTGAAACACACGCATCGAGAACCTCTTGGCGAAAAAGCTTTGACTGATCTTGCCAGCATAGAAAACCTACCTGGCCCAGGGGAATGAAATGAGAAAATGATTAAATTTTATGAGCGATAATGTTTATAGAAATAAAAATTATTTATAGAATCAATCTAGTACAGGACAAAACATAGGTTTACTAAACTTCGCCTTAAATTAAAGGCTCGATTTTAAAAGGTCGATATCGGAAGTTATATTAAAATCAAGTTTAGTAAACCTCCGATTCTAATTTTGTCCTGTACATATTGTCGCCTCTCTGAGGCTTAATTAATAATCTTCCCCTATTGCTTACCATCCAATTTCATCTACCATAATCTGTGTATTCTCAACAATTTTATCAGCTATGGAATAGTAGTTGATATACTACTACCAGTAGTATAAGTAGTCGGTCACAAATATTCAATAAACACAAGTAAATACTCACTTATTTTTGTCCTGCTCATCGTAATTTTTTAGTTCCGTATATAGGGATATGCAAAGAAAAAATACCTTAATCAGAACAAAAACAAGCAAGCATTTATGCTGATTTATTTCTGACCAAGCACTTACTTAGTAAAATTGAAATAATAAAGTTTCGAAATTGAAGTACGTTATTTTTTCATTAGACGAGGCAAAAAACGCAGACAATGCCTAAGCATTGGTGAGTATTTTTAACGCGTGTCCCGATTTTAATCGGGGAAGTATAATGAAAAAAGAACCGCTTCAAATCGAAAGGTTATTTTTTCGGTTTTACTTACAATAACGAATTAAGAATAATCCGCGGGAAAAACGCATGAGCTACATTAATAAACAATCAAGAAAATTGATGGACTACTTTATTGGTGAAACACTCGCCAATACAAGTGATTCATTAGAACGTTCAAAAATTGAACTATTCTATTGGTTTTGTTTATTAAATATTGGTTTAATCATTTCTCTATATCCTTTCCTTTTAAGTAACGATTCGTTTTTTCAACTATCGTTGGCCAGCTCAATTGGACTTATATTGATAGGAATTCTCTATTCAATAAAATTTACACGAACCTATAAAGCCTCGCTTTATTTTATAGCTGCATTCTGTTCGATTTCAGCATTTTCGATAATTATATTTGTTGCTCCGCAAAACCTTGCGAGCATATTATCATTCACCTACATCACCATTTGTTTGGTTATTTTCACCGTCAACAATAAGGTAGCCTTCACTTTAGTTTTTGCAACAATATTGGCTATAGGAATCGGCGCATATCTACGTTCTAATGGAATACACTCTGGCGCATTGCTTGGCGCTAACATGAATGATATTACCGAATTAAGAATGGCTACGGTTTTCCTTGTCGGAGCACCAATGATTATTCTTGCCATTGGAATGTCAAGTTTTGTTAGAATCAATCGAAAAGCCAATGATGAATTGGTTGAAAACATTGCCTTACAAGAAGCGCTAAATATTGATTTACAATCGAGTAGAGAGCAATTTAAAACATTGGTTGAAGCAGCCGAGGATTTAGTTTACGAATTATCTCCAGATGGCAATTTTAACTACGTGAATCCTGCTTTTGAAAAATTGACTGGGTATGATCTCAACTTCATCAAAGGATTACAATATACCTATTTGCTCCATCCCTCCGTGGTTGAGCAAAGTCGCGAATATTTTGAAAAGAAATCATACAAAAACCCTATTAAGTCCTATCAAGAATTTCCAATACAAACAAGAGAAGGTAAAACGGTTTGGATTGGTCACAAGATCAATGTGGTCTTAGATAAAGATAGTAATATCGTCAAATGTTTTTGTATTGGTCGCGATATTACTCAACAGAAAGAAATAAGAGCAAACCTCGAAAAAGCCAAAGCAGAGGCCGAAAAAGCAGCAATGGTTAAAGCTCAATTTTTATCTGCGATGAGTCATGAAATCCGTACCCCGATCAATGCGGTATTGGGTACGATTCACTTAATGGCCGATGAAAAACCCCGAATAGATCAAGTTCCGCATTTGAACACTTTAAAATTTTCTGCCGAAAATTTGATGAACTTAGTTTCTCATATTTTAGATTATAATAAGTTAGATGCAGATAAAATTTCTATCAAAAAAATTCCTTTTAAATTAAATGAATGTTTGATTCATACTAAAGCTGGTGTCGAACATTTTGCAAAAGAAAAAGGAATTGGTTTCTCAATTGAAATAGATCCAAAGTTGCCCGAAACCCTAATTGGAGATTCATTCAGAGTATCGCAAGTATTGAGCAATCTGGCTCACAATGCGGTCAAATTTACAGCGTCGGGCGGTGTTACCATTCAAGTTTTAGAACATCTGAGAACGGACGAATTTGTTCAAGTTTATTTCTCAGTTACTGACACTGGCCAAGGTATTCGCGAAGAAAAATTAGACTTGATTTTTGAAAAATTCACTCAAGCTACTAATGAAACTGTTTTGGAAGGAACTGGATTAGGATTAGCAATTTCTGCTAAAATAGTGGCTTTACTAAAAGCAAAAATAACGGTTGAGAGTACGCTGGGCGTAGGTTCTAAGTTCTCCTTTATTGCAGAGTTTCCTCGAACTCAAGTATCAAAACCTAAGCAACCACAAATCCATAAGGGACTTCAGGTAAAAACACAAAATAATCTGGAAGATAGCCTAACAGATGTAAAAGTCCTTTTGGTAGAAGACAATATTATTAATCAAAAAGTGGCTGGCAAATTATTGAGTCGTTGGGGTGCCGAATATGATGTTGCTGCCAATGGTCAAATTGCTGTTGATAAAATTCAAGCAAACCATTATGACATAGTTTTGATGGATATCCAAATGCCCGTCATGGATGGTATCAAAGCAACAACTACGATACGTTCTTTGGGTGGAAAATATTCAGAAATTCCAATTATTGCTTTGACTGCTTCTGCTGTTTTGGAAGTTCGCCAAAATGCTTTGGAAGCGGGATTGAATGATTTTTTAACCAAACCTTTCCAGCCAGAAAACTTGAATAAAACGATTCTAAAACACCTCAACAAAAGCAAAAAAGCAGGCGAGAAAGCTATGGCTTCTATTGCTGAAATGGATTATTCACCTGGCCCTGGAGAATAATTTTTTTGCGCTCGCTGAGGTAGCTTTTCTGGAGATTTGATAAAAATACCTGATGGTTCAGAGAACCACACGAGCAAATTTCTTTGAAATTTGATTCACTACCCATTCAATCCAACATAGAGCCTCAATGTTTTTATTTGAGTACATTTCATTTTTAGTATTACTCAAAAAAAAACTTCCTATTCTTTTTTTTCTTTAATTAATGAAAGTGTCCGACATTTGATTTTTTTCACAAAAGGAACAAAATGAATTTAGACAAAACCATTTATTGGATTGCCACAGGCATAATGCTCGCCATTTTCACCTTTTCAGCAGGCATGTATATTGTAAATTATGAAATGATCAGCGGATACTTTCCTAATCTCGGCTTTCCGAGTTGGGTGGTTGCGCCATTGGCTGCGGCTAAAATTTTAGGCATCATCGCCATTCTCACCAAAAAATCTCAGATGCTGAAAGAATGGGCTTATGCTGGTTTTTTCTTTGATGCGGTTTTGGCATTCAGCGCACATTTAATTGCAGGAGATGGCGGATACATGTTGTCTGGGATGGCAATTGTTGCTATTATTGTTTCCAGAATTTATGACGGACGGATATTTGGAAATGCTTAGCGCTCGTTTAAAATTCCATGATTGAGCGAAAGCGAGAAAGTTTTATTTTGAATGAGGTAAAATAGAACCATAGAAACGCAATTTATTGCTGAACCATTCCATAACATAATTTATGCTTAGATTTTTTGCCTCAGTTAGCAAAAAAATAAGTACTCGTTGCTCTACAAACTATTTGGGAACAAAGTCTAATGAACCGTTACATCACCCTCAAATATCTCAACAGTTCCGTCGATAAATTCTATCTCGGCGTAAAAAACATAGACGCCCGTATTTACTTTTTTGCCCTTGTATCTCCCATTCCAAGCGTTTTCAGTATCGGTGCCGAGTGATGGTTCGAAGTTTTTACTTTCAAACATCAACTCACCCCATCTGTTAAATACCAAAAAGGATCTGACCATCTTGATGGGGCCTTTTTTAGCATAGACTTGGAACCAATCATTGATGCCATCCTGATTTCGTGGTGAGAAAGCAGAAGGCACATAAACTGGAAAATCACGGCTCGTGTTGATGGTCAAATCATCTGAATCAAAACAGCCATTCACACTTTCTACCCGAACGGAATAGACAGTTTGCCCAGTCGGAGAAACCCATGCGGTGATACAATTATTCAAATTTGTTTCATCACAAATCGGCACCTGATCTGCTGGCGACCATTGGATAGAGTTCAATAAATCAGGTGCATAATTGATGATCGCTTCCAACTGAACGCTATCTCCTATCGGTACTGGATTTTCTCCAATATTGATAATGATTTCAACGGTCAAATCATCTGGCTCTCTTACATCATATTCGATTTCGCTCGTACAACCATTGGCATCACGACCAACAATCGTATAAACGCCTTCCCCCAAATTATCAAACAAAACATTAGAATCAGAAAACGCAGCTCCATTGAATGAATACTCAAATGGTGGCGTTCCATTGGCCATGCCAGTTACTGTAATGGCACCATCATTTCTACCAAAACAAGAAATTTCGTTTAACTCTGCCATGATGGTTGGATTTGAAAATCGAGCATCTACTTCTACCTCATCGGTATCACTACAACCCGTTGCTCCGTCGGTTCCAACCAAAGTATAAACACCGCCTGAGTCCACCTCTATGGTACGACCCGTACCCACTAAATCTCCATTAAAGAACCATTCATATTGTAAATTTGAAGGGGAGTCGGTGCTACCAATTTCTATCATTTCGGCAGTACAGTCGAGGGTCTGATCAACACCTGCATCTACAGTTGGCAAATCATTGACGACAACTTCAACAGAGTCGAGGTAGGTGCAGCCACGTTCTTCCATTTCTGCAACAATCCAAAAGCTTCCAGCTCCTCTGATACCTGGATTAAAAAATCCATTGACAACGCCAGGGCCGTTAGTCATCACTGTTCCTGTGCCATTGCCTCCATCGGGTGTGACGATGATTTCAACAGGATCATCGTCGATACATAATGGAGGTATTCTATCAAATTCTAAGTTGACTCCTGGACAAGGTTGAAGCGGACAAAACAAAGAATCTACTTGCTCACCACATTGGGTATCACTTAAAGTTGTCACAAAAATAGTGACTCCGCCACTAGTCGTGGTCGCTGGTAAATTATCTTCTAAAAAATCTGTATTTGTCTGATTACCACGGGTTTGTCTAACACCTGCCGCATTTTCAATTTCAATTTCGTAACTATCAACATTGGAATCTACGTTCCAACTAAAACCAACAGACGTGGTCGAAGTCGCTGTTTGATCACAGAAAATATCAAGCTCTTCTAATTCAGGATCTACATCAATTTCTATTGAAAGTGGCCCCGCAGTACATCCAGAGTTGTCGATACTCAATGAGATATTTTGAGGGCCAACATCATTGGTCCAGCTTACGGTTTGAGGATCGCGATCGGTTCCAGAAATGGTTCCTCCATCAAAATCCCAAATAAAAATAGCATCTGGATGAGCCGCTCCGTCGAACTCAATATTTGCAGCATCTGTTTCGCAAATCACGGCATCGACCCCAAATCCTACTATTGGAGTTTCGTACATATTAATGGTCAAAACAGTATCGTAAGTACAACCATCTGAGGTATAAGAAAAGGCAATTGGATAGGCGTCTTGGCCACGTGGCATAAACAATCCACTATCCGAAATATAGCTACCTCCACTCCAAGTTGATGTGCCTGAGCCCATCGTAGGATCATTCAAAACCTGAGCGTTCAATTGTATAGAGTTACTTCCTGCGACGGCCAAACAACTATCTAACAGTGGTTCAATTATCACCTCTGTCGGAGGACATGTTTTTGCAAAACAAGAAGCTGATAAGGTAACTTCAGGGCAAGCGGAGGTGCTATCTTTCAAAGTCAATTCGATATCAATTTGGGTATTTGGCATTAGATTATCAAAAAACAAAATACCATCTGCCGAGGTCGTTGGCGTCATCCCTGGCGTTATTATATTGACCTCATAATCGGTAATATTTGGAATGTTAGAATTCCACTCAAACTCGATCATATCATCACCAGTACGAGCAGGGTTGCAGCCTAATTGCGCATCTGTGACGTTGAGTTCTTCGTCGATCCTTATTATTTTTTCAATAATTGCAGTAGAACAACCACGGTCATTAATCGTAACGCGAATGGTATCTGTAAAACCAGCTGCCCCATTCCATCCTAACTCATAGGGGCCGCCGCCACTACCAGAAAGCACGTTTGCATCACCAAAATCCCAAAGTGCCATTGAGGTCGCATTCAAATTAAAAAGTAAAGCAGTTTCTGTCGTTTGAGCAATACAAACTGAATCCCCCAAAATCATTGAGTTATTTGGGACACCAATCAATTCTATGGTTGAATTAAAAATTTTGACACAACCACTTCCTATTGGGTATTCAACTTCAGCTGTGATAGGAATTGAGCCTGCCCCAACATTATTTCCTGCTATGTTTGGAAAAAATCGACCTGGAGCAGTTATGTAATCATTCATGTTGCTGCCATCATGCCAGACAATATTGACATCAGTTTTTATATCAACTCCAGTTAGGTCTTCTACCATAATCGAGTCTGCTAAATTCAAAAATGGAGTTGTTCCGTTTAAACAGATTGGATTGATTGGTAACATTGAAATATTAAAATCAATACAATTTTGAGCAACGCAATCGGCAGTAACAACCACTGGTCCACAATCGGTATCGCCAGTGACTGTTAGCTCTATTTCAACTATATCACCTGGCATTAAGTTATCAACTGTATAATTGTTTGTACCATTAAAAACACCTGCAGTCCCACTCAATAAATTGACATCATAAGTAAGCGCACCTGGAACCAAAGCCCAATCAAATGAAACGGAATTTTGATTCGCGTTACAATTAATTACTGGAGTTTGAAGTGGGTCATCTACCTCTACTGTCATGACTGTTTCATCAGAAAAACAACCATCCAAAGACGTATTTAATGAAACGGTTTTTGTACCTGAAGTTGTCCATGAAACATCATTTGGACTTGTCGCTATACTTCCTGATCCACTATCAAAATCCCAAGTAAAATCAACCCCTACTGTTGTTCCTGTATAAGTTATTGCAGACGTTTCATCAATACAAATTGGCGTTTCAACCGTAAAATCTGAGCTTGGTTTTGCATTAATTAAAACGGGTAGGTTATCGGTGTAAGTACAAGTACCTTCGGTGTAAGTCACCTGCAATTGTACCGTTCCAGGATTGACTGCTGGGTCGGCTGGGTTGAAATTACCCGTCGCATCTACCCCTGGGCCGATCCACTCAAAAGTGCCTGTGCCACCTGCTACAGATGCCATTAATGGAATCAAAGCGGTGGTGGTCGCATCATCACAAAATGGGCCAATTGGTGTCATATCAATTGTTACACTTGGGCAATTATCTGCCTGACAAGTGATGGTATTTCTACTGCTTCCGCAAACGGAATTTCCTTCTGCTATAATTTCTAAAGTAACCATATCGCCTTGCGAAAGACCATTAACTGTGAATGTTTGATTGGTCATATCAACGACGCCATTCGTGGGGCCATTGGCGATATAATTTGTCGCTCCTGGCACTGCATCCCATTCAAAAGTTACAGAAGTTGGAGTCGAATTCAAACAGCGAATAATTGGCATAGGCAAGGGCGCATCTACTATTATCATTTGTGCATTAGTGGTTGAGGTACAACCATTTTCAGTCACGGAAAGCGTAACGGTTTGATTGCCACTACTACCCCACCCAATTTCATAAGGCCCTGCTCCTGAACCACTTATGGGCGTGCCTGCTCCAAAATCCCAGCTATAAGAAGCGGTCGCTGAAGCAGAACCTGTGTAGGTAATTGTCGAAGTTTCTGTTTCGCAAATTGGCGTATCAAAAGTGAATGTTGCGTCTGGAATTCGATTTACATTAATGGTAATAAAATCAGTGTAAGGACAAGTGCCTTCGGTATAGGTTAAGGTGATAACGTTGGGGCCAATATTGGCCATTTGTGGATTAAATAATCCGGCCGCATCTACGCCTGAACCACTCCAAACGGAAGTACCACCGCCTGCACCACCCATCGGATTTGCCATCATTTGAATTGTGCTTGTATTGGCATCCAAACAGATATCTGAGACCGTTGTAATATTCAAATTCACTGTTGGACAATTTTGAGCAGTACACATCGTCATGGCCGTTGAGTTACCACAGGAGTTGGTTCCGTTTGCCACCACCGTAATGGTTACACTTTGATTTGGCGACAAGCCATTTTCAGTATAGGTTGTAGTGGTTTGTGTGAAAGGAGTACCTCCATCTATTGTTATCGTATAATCTGTTGCTCCAGGTATTGCTCCCCAATCGAATTGAATACTACTTGAAGTTGAAATACAACTTATCACGGGTGCTGGTAATTCAGATTCAACCATAACGGTTTGTGAACTTTGAGTTGAAATACAACCGTTTTCTTCAACTGTCAAGGTTACTGTTTTCGCGCCAGCGGCATCCCAATTAATCGTATGTGGCCCTGGGCCAGTTACGGTCGTCGGCATTCCACCGTTAAAATTCCAAGTATAGGTCGCACTTGCTCCTGCGGTACCTGTATATTGAATTGTTGACGTTCCAGTTATACAAATCGGACTCGTCACCGAAAAATTTGAAGTTGGTAAAGGATTGACTACAATCGTTTTACAGGATGGTTGCGAATCTCCACAATCTCCATTTGCAACTACGCAAATATCACCGCCTGTTGACGTTCCAAAATCAACCACAATCGTCGTACCTGAACCTGTGAAAGTAGCACCTGTCGGGACAGTCCAAGTGTAACCATTTGCCAATGCAACTGGCGTTATCGAATAACTGATCATATCTCCCATACACACAACGGTATCTGGGTTTGAAAAAACGGGTTCAGTTGGCACTTGCGCCGAGGAAGTCACCAAAACGGTATCTCTCGCTGTACAAATTGCACCAGTCGGACTTGTTTGGGAAACTGTCAAGAAGTATCGACCTGTAGCTGTTGCTGTAGCCGTTGACATCATCGTACTTCCTGATAATGAACCTCCTTGATCCGCCGACCACATATAGGTCACATTATTACCAGAGGAGGATCCTGCACCATTGAGGGTAACCATTGGGTTAGGTACGCAGTCCAATTCATCAGGTGGAGCGATGACTGCCAATGGTTCAAAGACTTCTAATTTTAAAATTATTAAACTATCACATCCATTTGATTGTGCGAATGGAGCGCCGAAACTTAAACTATACGTTCCAGCATCAGCAATGCAGGTATCTCCGACCATGAAGCAGTCTCCTTTGCAAATGACGGTATCTATTGCATGGAGGGCTTGAGGCTTTTGTATGAGAGTATAAGTCACTGTACTATCACAATTTAAGGCAGTTTTGTAAACTACATTTTGTACCCCTGGGTCGTTAAATACATTTCCATCTATGGTAACTGGGAATTCATCTTTACAATAAAACTCTGGTGCTTTTAAATCTGGAGGGATAGGTAAAACCAAAACAGGTGTCAATACTGGAACCCCATTAAAACATGGGTTAAAGGGGCGCACCTGTACGACTCCACCTCCCGCTTGTTCATAACGAATGCAAATACTCGTATCTCCTACCAAACCACCACTCACTACTGTTGCTGATGGAGGGTAAGTCCACTCGTAACCAGAAGCCCCACCTACTGGATCTATCGAATAACAAACGGTCGCTCCGGGGCATAAAGTCGTATCGGGTGATACGGTCATCGGGCCAGTAGGATCTGGGATAGAACCACTTTCCACTCCACTTACCGACAATAAGAAATCGCAGATGTCATTATTCCAACCATCAATTCTAATAAAATAAATTTCACCGGGCACCGTAGCTGCTGTCACGGATAGAGGAATCACCAAACCACCTGGACCTGTGTCACAATCTAATTCTACCAGGTTGGCATCATAAATCATCAAATCAAGTCCATCTCCACCTGTACAATTGGAAGGCACGGCAGTTGCAGATATTGACCCAGAAGCATCCGCTACTACTTGCAACCACTGGTCGTTGTGAATCAAAACACACCCAGGAACACCCGAATTGGAGAATCCTGCAGTTGACCCAGTATAAGTTGGTAAACAGATAATACAACCACCACCTGGGCTATCACTTGGGGTTCCATTCCCAACTGGCGCACATGGCTCTTGTGCAAAAATTGATACACTAAAAAGGGTAAGAATAAAGGAGGTAGAGAATAATTTCACAGTCACAGAGTTTGTTGTTTTTAATCAAGGAACTCAAAGATAGCGAATTAATAATTTTACAAAAAAGTATGGCTATTTTCTACCAAATAGAAAAAAGGAAAAGAGTAGAAAAGGATTTATTGATGTTGCTTAGAGCTTCATTTTATTTCATACCCTTGTCACCGATTTTGTCTTTTAGTTTTACTCAAAAAACCATCGGGTTTCATTAGACTTTTTTCTACGAAAAGTAAATCCGAATATAATCATAGAAATAAACTCGATTAAAAAACAGATACCCCGCCAAGGCAATTAAACCAAATATAAAAATCAGCTTCCACCGCTTCAGAGAAGTTGCTAACCTTTCTCGACTGCTTTTATACTTTTTTCGACTTTGGTAAACCATTATAGAGAGTTTGAGAGAATTGAGAGAATGAGAGTTTGAGAGAATTGAGAGTTTGAGAGAATTGAGAATTATTTGAATAATGAAATTTGTCTTCCGAATTGTAAAGGGTTTTCGTGTTCGAGGAGTTTTTGTTTCATATCGAGACCATAAAAATAACCTTGAAGGTCTCCGTTTTTGGCAACCACTCTATGACAGGGTACTATGATTGCGATTGGATTGTTTCGATTGGCCTGTCCTACTGCTCGTACTGCGTTTTTATCCCCCAACTTTTCGGCAATATCGAGGTAACTACAGGTGCGACCATAAGGCACTTTGACCAATTCATTCCACACCTTTTTATGAAACTCAGGTTTGTCGGACCAGTCAAATTTAAGTTTGAAAGTTTCTCTTTTCTTTTTGAAATACTGCTCTAACTGAATCGCACATTCTTTGACGCAACCTGCCACTTTTGCATCATCAAAGTCTTGCTGCTCGACCATACGAACAGAGCGAACCCCCAAGTGACTACCTGTGATTTCAAAAATCCCAAAATCTGATTGTAGATATAATTTGGAAAGCATTAAAAAACCAGTTTTCTCTAATAAATAGTTGTGATTATTATTTTAATGCAAAAGTAACTAATTTAACCTTTGAAACAACCAAAAAGATATGGCAGAATGGCAACAATGGCTTTTGATAATTGGAGGAATTTATTTGGCAGTGGTGGTCATCTTTTATTTTTGTCAAGATTACTTTTTCTTTCGTCCTGAAATTTTACCGACCAATTTTCAGTACAAATATCCTTTTCCATTTGAAGAAGTTCATTTTGACATGGAAGATGGGGGTTATGTCAATGGACTTTACTTCAAAGTTCCTAACTCGCGAGGTGTCATTTTCTACTTAAAAGGCAATAGCAAAAGTGTAAAAGGATGGGCCAAATTTGCCAAAGATTTTATTGGAAAAGGCTACGACTTTTTCATGGTGGACTATCGAGGTTTTGGCAAAAGCCGTGGAAAAGTCAATGAAACTAAACTCTTCAACGATGCTCAACACGTTTACAAATGGCTCGAAGACAGATATGAAGAAAAGGACATTTTGATTTATGGTCGTTCGCTCGGTAGCGGCATTGCTACTCGTATTGCCTCCTGGAACAATCCCAAAATGTTGATTTTGGATTCGCCTTATCTTAGTTTTTATCACAACACTTACCGTTATGGAGGTTTTTTGCTTCCGCTAAAATGGTTGCTCAAATATCATATTAGAACCGACCATTTTATTAAAACGGTGGATTGCCCAATTTTCATTATGCATGGGACGAAGGATCGATTATTCCCTTTTAGCTATAGCGTAAAACTAAAAGCAATTGCACCTGACCGCGTGACTTTATTTCCTATCGAAGGGGCGCATCACAACAATTTGCCCGACTTCTCGCTGTATCATGATTTGCTTTATGATATGCTCAATGATGAGGAGTTTTTGAAGCGTCATGATTTTTATTCGGAGGTTGGGGCGATTGCTTGAGTGGTTGATAGTCACCCCAGTGATTTGAATATAAATTATTTGAAAAATTATAATATATTCACCCATCTAAACTAACACTATCCAAACGAATCAACACCAACTATGGCATTGTTCCAAAAGTCAGTATTAAAAAAGTATCTCAAAACACTCGATGATAAGAAGGTGAATAGTTCGAAAGAAAAGGAGC
>CALLVG010000022.1 GCA_938010715.1 uncultured Saprospiraceae bacterium | reverse complement strand
GTGTATTGATTTTGGGTTAAAAAGATGGTATTCGCCACGGCGTTTCCATTGGTAGATGCCTGTGTTTTCCAAGTCTTGATTCGTGGAATCACTCCCTCGGGAAGCAGAGGGAGAAAACGCAAGACGATGTTTCACCAAAGCTTCCTTTGCCAATCCATCAAAACCTAATCCGCTAATTCTCGAAATGGTTCCTTTAAAACATAGATCAATGACTTCCTTTCCGATGCCGAGTGCTTCGAAGGTTTGTGCGCCTTTATAGGAAAGAATAGTTGAAACACCGAGTTTGGAAAGTATTTTTAACAATCCTTTTTCAAGCGTATTTTTATAGTTGGTTTGAAAAAGTAGGGTTTCAGGTCCTCGGAATTTTGAAATAACCAATTCTCGAATGGTTTCGAATGCGACCCTCGGATAAACCGCATCTGCACCGTAACTTATCAACGTAGCAAAATGATGCGTTTCAAATGCATCCGAGGCATTTACGATAATAGAAGCTTTTCGGCGTAAGCCTTTTTCTACCAACCGATGATGCACCGCACCGACACTTAGCAATGAAGGAATCGGTACTCGCTTTTCATCAATATGATGATTACTCAAAAAGATGAGGGTGTTGCCATTGTTAATGGCATTTTCTGCTTCATCACAAACACGTAATATTGCTTTTTCTAAATCCCCATCTTCATAATCAGCATTAAAAAAGCAATCTATTTTTTCAACTTTAAAATGTGGATTGTCATTGAATCGCAAACGGAAATAATCCTCTACTCTAATAATCGGACTACGAAGCCGAATGCTTCTGATTTGTGGTGAAGCAGTTTCTAAGATATTTTCGTTTTTACCCAAAAAGGTTTGGAGCGTCATGAACTCACTTTCGCGCAAAGGATCAATCGGAGGGTTGGTAACTTGCGCAAAATTTTGTTTAAAATAATTGGCTGGATGCTGCGCAAATTTTGACAGCACTGCCAGCGGTGTATCTGTTCCCATCGAACCAATTGGCTCTTTTGCTTTTTTGGACATGACGGCCAAAATCTCATCTCGATCCTCAGCAGTCATTCCATGAGCGATTTGTCGTTTTCGCAATGGCGCACTTGGAATTTCGTTGGGCATATTGATTGGCATATCTTTTACGGAGATACGTCGTTTGGCCAACCACTTATTATAATCTTGGCGATTACAAATAATATTTTTCAACTCTCCATCTTCAATAATGCAGCCGTCATCCAGATCTGCGATAAGAATTTTCCCTGGTTCGAGTCGGTCTTTCAAAACGATGTCTTCTGGTGAAATAGGAATCACGCCAGTTTCAGAAGCGAGGATGAGTTCTTTGTTTTTAGTAACACAAAAACGAGACGGGCGGAGACCATTACGATCGAGTGTTGCACCTACCAATGTGCCATCTGTAAAACAAATAGAGGCGGGACCATCCCAAGGTTCCATTAGATTTTCGTGGTATTCGTAGAAGTCTTTTTTGGCTTGACCGATTTGATTATCGTTTTGCCATGCCTCCGGAATCATCATCATCAAGGCCTCTGGAATCGAACGACCCGCATGTACCAAAAACTCCAAAACATTATCAAAACAGGCCGAATCAGAACCTGAGTTATCAATAATTGGCAGCAAAATTTCGAGTTCTTCTTTTGAAAATTTAGAACTTTCCAATGTCGCTTCACGCGAACGCCACCAGTTGATATTGCCTTGTACTGTGTTGATTTCGCCATTGTGACTGATGCAACGAAAAGGTTGCGCGAGTTTCCAGCGCGGAACCGTATTCGTTGCAAAACGTGAGTGGACCAGTGCAATTGCTGTCTCAAAATCTGGATGGCTGAGATCAGGGTAATATTTTCTTACTTGATGAGAAGTGAGTTGACCTTTGTAAATAATAATGCGACAAGTCAACGATGGAATATAAAAATCATCAATGAATTCGGGATTGGATTTGATTATATTCTGAGTGATCAGTTTTCGTAAAACGAAAAGCTTTCGATCAAAATCTTTAGCATTTGGTTTTTCTTTTAGATACTCACTTTTTGTAAAAAACACTTGCTTGATACAAGGCTCGACCGAACGAGAAGTTGGGCCTAAACAAGTATTATCTGTCGGCACTTCTCGATAACCTAATATTTTAAAATTGAGCGACTTCGCTGCTTTTTCAATTTCTTTTTCACATGATTTAATTGACTTTTCATCATTTGGAAAAAACATCATTCCAACACCGTAGCGGCCTTCTTCTGGTAGTTCAAATTTTAGATTTTTTTCAAAAAATGAATGTGGCAAATGCGTCAAAATACCTGCCCCATCTCCTGAATTGGGGTCACAACCACATGCTCCTCGATGCTCCATATTTTCGAGCATCGTCAAAGCTTTATCTACAATCGTGTTCGACTTTTCTTTTTTTAAACTGACGTACATCCCGGTGCCGCAGGCGTCGGATTCGAGTTGAGGAATATATAAACCTTGTTGCTCAAATTCTTTTTTCATGATTCTTTTTTTTGATAAAAATGTTCTCAGGGGTTATTGGGGTTTAATCTAAAATAATTTGTGACGCGAATCAGAGTTGGACTTTTTTCATAGCACCTTGCTTTAGTATTACTCAAAAAATAACTTCCCTCTTCAATTCAAAAAATTAGCTCGAAAAACCTTATTATCAATCACTTTTCCTTCACTAATTTTTTGAAATCGGGAACTTATTTTTTGAGCGTTTCTTAGCAAGGTGATTAATTGAAAAAAAACATGTGGCTTTAGCCGAAAACAAAACTAATGTTCGGCTAAAGCCACTCATTGCTAACTTTTTACACCAAGCTGAAGCTTGGTGCTATGAAACTGTAAAAATTTGAGCCGTCCGCGGCAGCGGGTGCTTAAATTTTTTGCCTCAATTATCGAAAAATAAGCATTGATTGCTCTACACTCATTTCAGAGTAAACTCTACTCATATGGCGCGAAAAGGGGAATTCTAAACTACGAGTTTAGAATTCCCCTGAAAAATTTGGAAACAGTCAGAATTATAGAATAATATTAGACTTTATTCCAAAATATCTTGTATGCGTTTAATCACTCTTTTTTCACCACTTTTCGTTAAAAAATTGAACGAT
>CALLVG010000021.1 GCA_938010715.1 uncultured Saprospiraceae bacterium | reverse complement strand
CATTTGGTCATATACTTCGTTAGAACTTGGGTCGAGATATTTGAGGGCAACCTGCACATCGTCGCCTGCATTATTGACTGCCACACTATTAGGTGGGAAAACGAGTTCTACTCCATTTTGAATAATCGTACCACCTTCAGTAGAGCCAAAACCATCTACAGGGGTGTTGTCCAATAATTGAATTTTTACAAAATGAGTTCCGTTTTCTTCCACCACCATCGCACGAGAACCGTGGAAATAACCACTTTTTTCCGCGACAATGTATGCTTGATTTTCAAGTACTAAAACTTCTCTTGCTATGAAGATTCCGTTTTTATCGGTTTTGAATTGTTTGTTGCCGATCGTGATACCTACTCCTTCGATCGGTTGGCCAGCTTCATCAACGACGGTACCGTTGACGTTTGTATTGACGGCTTTGCCAGGGTTGGGAGCTGTTATCTGGGTTGGAACAAAATCGTCTATGTTCTTTCTACAACTGCTCAACGAAAGCGCCAGCAGTAGCAATAATCCTATTGTGTTTTTTATAAGTCGCATTTTATTTTCTATTTTTTTGAAAGAGATTTTTTTTCAGTTTCGAAACATTGAACATGGAGTAGATACTGCAACTTTCTATTATGCTGCTTGATGTGGGATTTTTTTGTAAAAAAGAAATGGGACACGGATTTAACGGATTGAAAAACGATTTAAATGGATTGAAAGAGGTAAATCAGTTCTGATCCTTTTTATTTGTTAAATGCGTGTCCTATCAAGTCACTCATAGCAAAGCATTCATCTTTCAAAACCCTCTCTTTATCGATTTTTTTAAGAAAACATTTTGATTTTTGAAAAAATACTATACATTTGCAGTGTATTAGAACAATAGTACACTAAATCAATAAACAATGATTCATTTTTCACATGTAGATTATTGGTACGCTGTAGGAAAACCAATTTTTAATAATCTAAACCTAAACCTGCAAAAAGGGCAAATCTACGGACTGCTCGGAAAAAATGGAGCTGGGAAAACCACCCTGCTCCGATTAATCAGCGGATTGCTTTTTCCAAAAACTGGGACTGCTGAAGTGATGGGCTTCGACCCTTCAAAACGCCACCCTGACATGCTTTCAGAAATCTTTTTTATTTCTGAAGAATTTCAAATTTTCAAAATGAATATTGGAAATTTTGTCAAACACTACTCGCCTTTCTACCCAAATTTTGATGAGGTAATGTTTCATAAATTTCTAAGAGAATTTGAAATAGAACCTGACCGCAAGATGAATGAACTTTCTTATGGTCAGAAAAAGAAAACCATGTTGGCTTTTGGATTAGCAACCAACACAAAGTTGTTGATACTCGATGAACCAACCAATGGTTTGGACATTCCATCAAAAGGCCAATTTAGGAAAGTACTCACCGAAGCGGTCAGCGATGAACGAACGGTAGTTATTTCAACCCACCAAGTACGTGATTTGGCAAACCTGATGGATCCAGTTGTTGTGTTGGACAACGGAAGAATTCTTTTCCAAAAAAGCATGGAGGACATTTCGAAAGTACTCAATTTTAAATTGGTACAATCGCTTACACCACCCGAAGGAGTTTTGCATTACGAGCAAGTGCCTGGTGGTTTTATGACGCTTACCGCAAACACCACTGGACAATATACTGATGTCGAAATGGAAAGTCTTTTCAACGCAGTAGTGAGTAGAAAACCTGAAATTTTAAACCTATTTAAAACCACTAATTATGAACTTTAATCTTGAGCGATTTTTGAAGCAATTTAAGTGGGATGTTTTACAGAATTACCGCTTCTTATATATAGGCTACATGGTCATTTTTGGATTGATGCTCCTTTTTACTTCCGTAAATATTCATGGTGGAAGTGGTCAATATCATAGTAGTTTCTTTTGGTTCACTTTGTTTTTGGGTGGTTTGATATTTACATCATCGCTTTTTGATGAGATGAATCAACCTCAATCCAAACAGTTTTATTTAACGACACCATCTTCTCATTTGGAAAAATTTGGGAGTAAATTATTTCTGAGTACAATCGTTTATACTTTATTGACGATGGTTGTTTTTACGATTATGTCTTTTGTCGCGACGTTGGTTTTAGAAATGCGAACAGGCGGTGACCTCCCAAGTTTCAACCCTTTTTACAGTGATAATATTGAATCCGTAAAATCTTATCTCATCATTCAGTCTGTCTTTTTGTTAGGCGCTGTTGCTTTTAGACAAGCAGCTTTTTTCAAAACATTGGCTGTTATTTTCGGGATAGGATTTGTGTTTAGTGTGATTTGGGCAACTGTCGGACTCGGAACCATGAGTCAATATTTACCTTTCAATGGAGATTTTGACATTAATGTTTCGGATGTTAATAAAGATGGAATTGAAGATTCTATGAAGGGTTATGCACAAGTTTTAAAGTGGTTGTATTTATTGCTACTTGCTCCGCTCATGTGGCTCATTACTTATTTTAAATTAACCGAAAAAGAAGTTTAACGCATGGACTTTAATAATCAAAATCCAATATTTATGCAGATAGCAGATCTTATCATTGATGGGGTTTTGGCTGGCACGCTGCAGACTGGAGACCGAGTCGCGTCGGTACGAGAGATGGCCGCCAAAGTCCAAGTAAATCCTAATACGGTCATGAGAGCTTTTGCTTACCTACAAGATCGAGGTATCATTTTCAATCAGCGTGGAGTGGGTTATTTTGTTGACCCAG
>CALLVG010000020.1 GCA_938010715.1 uncultured Saprospiraceae bacterium | reverse complement strand
AGTGATTGTAAAGTCGCTTTGATAATATGATTTTGCGAACTATCACGCGTCAAACCAAAAATTGCTCCACGCGCATACATATCCCAATATGGCGCGCCCAAACCTGCGAAAGCAGGCACCACCACAACCGAATCTTCACCCGCCACTTTTTGAGCAAAATACTCGGAATCGGCTGCATGATTTATCACACGAAGACCATCACGCAACCATTGAATTGCAGCACCCGCAATAAAGATACTTCCTTCCAAAGCGTACTCTGGTTTTGCGTCCGGAGTTGGATTACAAATCAGTGTTGTCAATAACCCATTTTCAGAAGTGGTCATGTCGTTGCCCGTGTTTAGCAACATGAAACAACCTGTTCCGTAGGTGTTTTTGGCCATGCCCGTCTCGAAACATGCCTGCCCAAAAAGGGCTGCCTGTTGGTCACCTGCCACCCCTAAAATCGGAATCGTTTCTCCATCCAATTCAAAATTTCCAAAGTACGAGGAGGAGGACTGCACCGTTGGCAACATTCTTTTTGGAATATTCAAATGATTGAGCAAACGCTCATCCCATTCCAAATTTTTAATGTTATAAATTAGTGTTCGAGAAGCATTGGTGTAATCGGTGACATGTGATTTTCCGTTGGTTAATTTCCAAATCAACCAACTGTCCACGGTTCCGAAAAGTAATTTTCCTGCCGCTGCATTTTGACGAGCACCTTCGACATTATCTAAGATCCATTTTACTTTCGTACCCGAAAAATAGGAGTCGATAACCAAACCCGTATTTTGACGAACGTAATCGGTCAGACCTGCAGTTTTCATTTCTTCACAAATCGGAGCGGTACGGCGATCTTGCCAGACGATAGCGTTGAAAACGGGTTCGCCCGTTTCTTTGTTCCAAACGACAGTGGTCTCTCTTTGATTGGTGATTCCAACGGCAATGATTTCATTTGCAGCAACATTATTGTTCTTCAATAATTTTTGAAAAACTTCTGATTGCGAAGACCAAATTTCCATCGGATCATGCTCGACCCAACTTGGTTGAGGAAAAATTTGTGTGAACTCTTTTTGTTCAACGCCTTTGATTTGCCCTTTTTGATCGACCAGTAACGCACGGGAAGAAGTCGTTCCTTGATCGAGTGCTATGATATATTTTTTTGCCATGATTTTCGTATTTGTTTAGATTTAAGGAACGCTCAAAAAATAAGTTCCCGATTTCAAAAAATAAGTGAAGGAAAAGCGATTGATAATGAGGTTTTTCGAGCTAATTTTTTGAATTGAAGAGGGAAATTATTTTTTGAGTAATACTAAGTGGTGCTACTTAAGTAACTGTTCACAATTACTTAAGAAAGCAATTAACCCTTTGACCAACTCTCTTCCAACTCAGATAACTTAGCATCATACTTTTCAAAAATCGCTTTGAAAGCTGCTTTGTTATGTTCAATAATATTTTCTTTAACCAATGCACGAAGCAAAGGGTCTTTTCGATAATCTTCAATATTTAAAGATCGTCCCAATCCTTTTTCTTTCTCAGAAATGATGATTCGAACATGCTCCTGCTTTTTTGCTTTTGTAATAACCTTTTCGGTCAACTCAGGATCAGCCGCTACGATTTCTCTGATTTTATTGTTGATACTTGCCTCTCTTTCGTTTTCGATAGATTCCTTTTGACGAGCAAGGTCTGCGTTCTTTTCTTGTTTTTCCTTTTTCTTTAATGCCTCTTCCTTTACGTCAGTGTATCCTTTTTTGAGGGCAGTGACAAAAAACCGAGAAACCGTTGTTTTTATTTCCTGATTGAAATTTGCACGACGGGTAACTCTAATCGCTTGGTGCACTTGCGACTCCGTATGATTTCTCAATAATTCCAAAAAAGTCGATGGCGTAACCCCAAACTGTTTGACCACTGTTTCGTGAAACAATGAAAACAAACGATCTCTTTCTGATTCACTTTTAGGAGCAAGACCACCCTGGTCTTTTGGCGCCAATGGCAATTGTTGTTGAATCCCCTCCCCTCTTGCCAACTTCAATTCAGATCCAGATTTTTGATGAAACTCAAAATACAAAGCAGTCACTTTCCGACCAGTTTTGAGTTTTTCCAATTTGGTTATAGTTAAGTCCGTATGCTTGTTGATTGCTTTAATAGATGGTTTAATTACTTTTTGAAAAAAGTTTCCAAAAAGTGGATATTCCGTCGTGATTTCAAGCATCGTTTTGATGGCATCGATTTCCAATTTTCTATGACCAATCGTTTGATATTGTTTGAGCAACTCATAAATCCGCACGTGATAAGCCCCTAACTTGATAACATTTCGTAAATCGTAAGCAGTATATTTTTGTCCCAATTGCAAAAGCAATGGTTTCATTTCTGGATCAATTGTAATATCGAGGTATTCTTGATTGTCTCCTCCCTTCTCCCCTTCTGCCAAATAATTAACCGTCCTTATTATGTGATATTCCGTTTCGCGCTTGTGTCCATCCACATCATCCGAAACGTAAAATACCTTTCGCATCAAACCACGCGCGGCGGTTCTCAAATACTCATACGATTGTCCAGACTTCAATCCAAAAGTCTTGATCACATCCTTATACCATATCCGATAAACTGTAAAATCTTCATCCGACTTGCGGATATTGGAGAGAACAGAGAGGAAAACTCGCGTTTCCCAAATATCAAACTTATACCTCGACTCAATTAATTGGTTCGATTTTTTGATAAGTTTGATGCCTTTATTTTTGTGTGTGCGTTTTCTCGACATCTGTAGAAGAAGTTGTATTCGAACTATACCCAAAATGGAATCAGTTGGGTATTCTGATGCAAAGTATAACTAATTTG
>CALLVG010000019.1 GCA_938010715.1 uncultured Saprospiraceae bacterium | reverse complement strand
ATTGGTACTGAGATCTTAAACGACGCAGATATTTACTTTGACTTCAATGCACCGATTCGTACCAATGAGACTTTTCATGTCATAGATGAGCCTTGGATTTTGGTCAAAACGTCAGAAGTATTTGTGCCCGGTGTGGAGGTGAATGCTTATCCAAATCCATTTCAACATCAGGCAACGATTAAGTTATCGAATGCGTCGAATGGTCAAAAGAAGTTCAGATTATTCGATTTATCAGGAAGACAAATACGACAACAATATTTTGATAGCGACCAGTTTATTTTTGAAAAACAGTCGCTAATTAACGGAATCTACTTTTATGAAATAAGTAGAGCGGGCACAAAAATAACTGTTGGAAAACTGATTATTCAATAGACTTTTAAACTAAAATATAAAGGCATGGTATCGTTTGATGCCATGCCCTTTTTATATTTGATCAAGAGTTGATTTTTTTGTCGCGAAGCTATTTTTAGTTCTTCTTAAAAACCTTATCCCAAAATTTCTTTCTTTTCTTTTTGCGCTTACGTTTATTCTCAAGGCGTTTGTTTTTACGCTCAATTTCTTTTGAACGGTCAGAACGAGTGGTCGTTGTGGTGGTCGTTCTCGTTCGTGTTTTGGTGATGACTTTACTCGCATCAGCTTGTACAGAGTCTCTTTTGTCATTTCTAAAAATACCTAAAATCTCATCCCAAATCTGACCACTTGGTTGAAGATTATCGATAATTGTTGGACGACGTTCGAGCCATCGTTCACAATTCAAAACCATTCGAATACTATCTGAAACTGGAGGAAAAGCTGCATTCTCCCAATTTCGAAAAGCATTATCTTTTATAGCTGATTGATAAAATTGCCCCCAAATTGGAAGTGCAGTATTTGAGCCAGAACCCAAGGCGAGACTATTGAAATGAATCTGTGGATACTCCGCACCAACCCATGAGCCAGCAACCAAAGTCGGCGTGTAACCAATAAACCAACCATCCGATTGATTTTGAGTCGTACCTGTTTTTCCACCAATATCGTTGGTCAATTGATAAGTGCCTCGGAGTCGTCGCCCTGTTCCTTCGTTGACTACCGATTGTAGCATTTGATTGATGATCGTTGCCTCGTCCTCTGAGATGACTTGCGTCAAAAATTCACTTTCTCCGTTTTCATTAAAATCAACAATTACTTTTCCTTCTGCTGTTTCGATGCGAGAGAGATAGCTCAAAGTTGGTTGATAACCTTGATTGGCAAAGGCTGAATAAACTTGAACCATTTCATACAATGAAACATCTGCTACACCCAAAGCAATCGACGGAACAGATGGAATATCAGAAGTGATTCCCATTTTTTGTGCCAATGCTCGAACGGGGTCTGCTCCCGTTTTCATAATCATATCAACGGCAACGGTGTTGACTGATTTGCTCAAACCGCCTTCCATTGAGTAAACTCCTTCGTACTTTCCGTCTGCGTTTTCGGGACGCCAATCTTCGTGATCGGTGTAAGTTGTTAAAAAGTTATCAATATAATTACATGGCTCAACCCCTGCTTGTAATGCTGCCGTGTAAACGATTGGTTTGAAAATACTTCCTGCTTGACGACGCGCTTTTACGTGGTCATATTTGAAATAACTATGGTCGATGCCGCCCACCCAAGCACGTACTTTTCCATTGCGTGGATCCATTGCGAAAAAACCTGCATTGAGCAACGTCAAATAATATTTGATGCTATCCATTGGAGACATTTCTACCTCTTTTGATTCTCCATCCCAACTGAAAATTTTCATATTTCGCTTTTCAGCGAAAGCGACATCTATCTCTTTTTCAGAAAGTCCCTTTGCTTTTAAACCTTTGTATCGGCGAGCGTTTTTCTTGGCAGTGGTCAATATTTTTTTGTCGCCTAATGGATTGCCACCTTTCCAATGTTTATCAAAATCCGCTTGCAATTTTTTCATGTGCGTCGCAACCGAACGTTCTGCATAAGATTGCAAACGAGAGTCAATGGATGTATGAATTTTCAAACCATCGGTGTACAAATTATAGGTCGAACCATCCTCTTTTGGATGCTCTTTCAAAATATCTTTTAACTCTTGTCTCAGATGTTCTCGAAAGTAAGTAGCTAACCCTTCATCGCTACTTTCATGATGAAAGTCTAACTCCAAGGGCAATGCTTGCAACGAATCTTTTTCTGCTTCGGTGATGTATTCGTATTTAGACATTTGATGCAAAACGGTATTTCTACGCGACAGTGCATTTTCGGGATTTCGAACGGGATCGTAATAGGTGTTGGCTTTCAACATGCCTATCAAAACTGCCGATTGTTCGGGTTTTAAATATTTGGGAGAAGTATTGAAAAATCGCTGAGCAGCGACTTTAATACCATAAATATTTCCACCAAAAGGAACCGTGTTTAAATATAAATTTAGTAGTTCATCTTTTTTGTACAATCGCTCCAATCGTCGAGCAATGAACATCTCTTTGACTTTACTAACGGGTATCGAAAAGAAGCCATGATTTTCGCGAGGGTAGAGGTTCTTGGCGAGTTGTTGACTCAAAGTACTTCCACCGCCACCTGCGCTGTCTTGCATCAAAACGGTTCTTAAAAATACGCGTACCCACGCGCGTAAATCAATTCCATCATGCTCGAAAAAACGAGCATCTTCGGTCGCTACAAGCGCATTTAAAACAGAAGAATTGATTTCTCCAAAATCTGCATTTAGCCGATTTTGGATGTAATATTTACCCAGCAAAACACCGTCTTCTGAATAGACTTGAGAGGCAGTATTATTTTGAATTCCCTTCAAATCAGGGTAGCCAGGTATTTTTCCAAAAGCACCCCAATAGACCGATAAAACGAAAATAAATAGCAGCAATAGCCCCGCCAAAGCAGCAATTGAACTATAGAGCAAACCTTTGAAAAGCCGTGGTTTTTCTTCGCGTTGTCTGCTGATCCATTCTTTAAATTGGGAAAAAGTTGGGTTTGCCATGTACTCGGTGCCGTTTTGATTAGATGCTTAAAACGGCAGGCAAGGTAGAATTATTTTGGGAGATGAATGGTTAAGTTTTAGAGCGGATTCATGAATCCGCTCTACAACTTAACATTTAGTGTTCGGAAGTTGTTTCTTCCTCCTCTTCTCCACCAAGTTTAGCAATGACCTCTCCTTCCAAATACAATTTGAATGGTTCTTTGCGCGCATTGGTGTAAACCGTTACCACGGGTTTTTGTGGGCCTGTTTTTTCTTTAGTATTGAAAGAAATTCGGATGTAACTTGTTTCTCCTGTTCGGATGGGTGTTTTCGGGTAACTTGGAACAGTACAGCCACAAGTTGCGGTTGCATCTTTTATAAAAAGGTCTCCTTTTCCAGTGTTTTCAAAAAAGAATTTGTGATTGACTTGACCACCTTCTTCTACCATTCCAAATTTATGAGAAGTTTCTGCAAATTTTATTATTGCACTATTTGAACGCTTTTTCTTTTTTTTGGCCTTTGGTTTTGGCGCATCGGTAGTTTTGGTCACTTTTTGAGGAGCTTCTTTTTTTGCAACATCAGCAACTTCTTTTTTAAATTCTTGAGGTGCTTCTACTTTGCTTCGAGAAGTCTTTTTTGCTACTTTTTTTTCAGTTTCTTTTACCTCTTCTTTAATCGATTCTACTGGTTCAGCAACAGTTTCAGCCATTTTTTTAGCGACGGCTTTTACCTTCGGTTTTGCCTCAACTTTAGCACTGATTGTTGGTTCTTGAGCAACGGTATTTTCTCCACAACTCATGGTTGTGAAAGAAATTAAAATTGCGAATAGGTATCCAATTGACTTCTGCATTTTATTGTGTTTTTAGATAAGCGGGGACAAATAAAAGATAATTACTTTATAGAATGCTCTTATGACTCTATTGTTTTTTGAAAGTCATTGATTATCAACTGCTTTAACAGATTATGAAATAAAATTTTAGACAACTTCAGAATCAAAACTCTCGTGTTTGTGGTTGGTTTCCAGGCATAAAATTACCAAACATCTTGATGATGTAGTGAATTCCTTCACTTCCGCCTGCAATGACGCAGCCCGTTAAAACCATATCTATTATATTAATGAATTTTGATTGTACGATGTTCATAGATTCTGGATTTTGGATGAGATTGGTTAAAATCCTTACTCCAAACATGGCAATAAGTATCCCGAGTGTAAAGGCAAAAATACTTACTTTTTTTCTTCGTTCGGTCTGGTAAACTTCGAGTTGGGTTGCTTTTTTGATTTTAATCTCTGCTTCTTCAGGAGAAAGAACACTTCTTTTTGTCAATGATTGCACTTCTCTTTTTAGATGTTCTTTTTCTTTTTCTTTCGGGTCGATCATAAAGATTTCAGAAGTTCGTTCTACCAACAAAGAGATAAAAGCGATACTTCCCAAAAGACCAAATATTTTAGAAAAATCGAAAGAAGAAATATCTATCGTTCGGAAATCTGAAATGTTGTTATTTAAAATAAAAGCGGCTACGACTACGATTGCCAAAATGATAGCTATAAAACGGTAATTTGAACTCATGTTATTTTTTCGTTTTGTGAAAAGGTCAGTAAAACTAAAAAAAATACCTTCTCCGAAAAAATCCGAAGAAGGTATTGATGCCAAGGACGATTGAACGTCTTATTTATTTTGCTTTTGCTATGAAATTCAAAGTTGTCATTTGGGAGCTTAGTTTTTAATTCCCAACCTTCATCACTCTCGCTTTACGCAAATAAGGATGAAATGGCTGCGCAATCACTTGATAAAGTCCAGCTGGATATAGAGACATATCAATCGTTTTTTGATTGACGCCTTGTTCCAATTGCCAATTTTCGGTTATCAAAATTCTACCAAAATTATCAATCACTTGAATCTCTGTTTCGCTTGCTGCTTTTGCAATCATGCGAACGGTCATGCGATCGGAAGTTGGATTAGGGAAAACCGATTGTAAGAAAGTGATTTCACTATCATTCGATTCAAATGCAGTGGAGCGATTATTCACACCTGAAAATGCTGCCAATAATGAGCGAGCTGCTTCATCATCT
>CALLVG010000018.1 GCA_938010715.1 uncultured Saprospiraceae bacterium | reverse complement strand
CTTAATAACTTTTCGGCTCTTTTTCCGCCACTCTTCGTGATTTTTTAGTTCCGTATCAACGGATATGCAAAGAAAAAATGCCTTGATTGACGAAAAAATAGCTCAAAAAGTTTTTCTAACATAATTTTGTCAGACTACTTATCATCCTGAGTTTGCTTGATGCCAGAGCATCAAGGCTTAAACAATTCAAACTCCACCCTTCTATTCTTTTTCCTACCGTCTTTATATTTATTGGTGGCAATTGGTTTTTTCTCACCATAACCTTTGTATGCTATTCGGCTTCCGTTGATTCCTTTTTTAACAATATAATCATAACAAGCTTTAGCTCTTTTTTCTGAAAGTCGCTGATTAGGACCGCTCTCTCCAATGCTATCCGTATGACCTCCGATTTTCAAACTATGCTCAGGGTATTGTCGCATAAGTGATACAATCTCATCCAAAATAGGCAGAGACGAAGATTTTAAACGAGCACTTGCTGTTTCAAACTGAACACCCGTCATTGCCCTTGAGAAAACATCATTAAGTTTAGTTTGATCAACGATGGTTCCAGAGTTGGTTGCCGTAGTCGTAGCCGCAGGACATCCATTATTAGCAGCAACACCTGCAACATTCGGACATTTGTCCTCATCGTCTGAAATACCATCTAAATCACTATCTGGACATCCTCTTACATTTCCAACAACGTCAGGACATAAATCATCATTATCGGGAAATCCATCATTATCGGTATCAGGGCATCCATTTGTTTGGATGGTTCCAAAGGCATTTGGACATAGATCCTTTTGATCCGCAAGACCATCTCCATCTGTGTCTGGGCAACCGCCTGTGGCAGCACTCCCTACTACATCAGGACAGGCATCGTCTGCATCTGCAACACCATCATTGTCTGAGTCCACTTTTGCACATCCTTCCAGTTCTATTTCACCATATATGGTTGGACATTTATCATCCTTGTCAGCGACACCGTCACCATCTGTATCTGGGCATCCGTTGAAAGCGTAAGTCCCTGCTTCCCCTGGGCACTCATCTTCATTATCATTGATGCCGTCCCCATCAAGGTCAGATAATTTGATTTCTATTTCTTTAGAATTATTAACTACGCCCCCCAAAATGTGGGTAAGCCCTCCAGCTATTTGCAGATAATCATCCGATTGAATCCCATAGCGGTAACCTGTTCTTAATCCAATGGAAGACTTTTGAGTAAGATTATAATCCAAGCCAACACCAAATGGAATGTTTCCTTTGAAATTGTCTTCATTCACAAATGGGAGATACTCGCCGCCAATACCAGCAAAAATAAAAGGAGAAAATTTGTAGCTACGGTTTGTAATCAAAAACTGACCAATGGCATCTAAACCTAAATACGCTTCAGAACTATTGGTAACATTGGCTTCGTCAACTACTTGGTTGATAGCAAACCCGATTGGTATCAAAAAATTAAAGTTTTTGTGCAATTCTTTTACATAAGCTACTTCGAGTCCTCTTGTGTATTCGTTAAAATCAAAAAGTCCTTCCTGATTGATTCCAAATTGACGATTATTAGAAAGTAGATTGATCCTAAAACCATTATTTAGGTTTTTCTCTACTTGAGCTTCATCGAGCATCGTATCTTGTCCACTAATTTGGAAACTCAAAAAGCAGAGAAAAACTGAAATTAATAAGTGCCGTTTCATACTGTATATTTAATTTATAAAATGATGTTGAAACCAACTTCAACGCAAAATTGAAACACGAAATTAGGAAAAAACTAAAATTCATATAAGTTTTGAATAAAATACGTGTGTGATTAAGAATTCATTTTACCTTTGGAATTCATTTTTAAAACACACGACATGAAATTTTTTATCGACACAGCGAATTTAGCTCAAATTCAAGAAGCTGAAGATTTTGGTATTTTAGATGGCGTAACGACTAATCCTTCTTTGATGGCTAAAGAAGGCATTACGGGTGTAAAAAACGTCCACGAACATTATAAAGCTATTTGTAAAATCGTAGAAGGAAAACCTGTAAGCGCAGAAGTAATCTCTACTGATTTTAAAGGGATGGTGAAAGAAGGAGAAAAATTGGCAAAACTTGCTGATAACATCGTGATAAAAATTCCGATGATCAAGGATGGAATAAAAGCATTGAGCTATTTTTACAAAAAAGGTATTCCGACCAATTGTACTTTAGTATTTTCTGCTGGACAAGCCATTTTAGCTGCAAAAGCTGGTGCAACGATGGTTTCTCCATTTATCGGTAGAATTGATGATACCACTTGGGACGGAATGAAATTGATTGAAGACATTGCTGAAATTTACGCAATTCAAGGTTTTGAAACAGAAATTTTAGCGGCGTCCATTAGAAATGGAAAACATATTGTTGATGCAGCAATGGCAGGAACAGACATTGTAACCTGTCCACTTAGTTCAATTATGGGTTTACTTAATCACCCATTGACTGACATTGGACTGGCTAAATTCCTTGCAGATCATAAAAAAGCAAGCAAGGGGAAAAAATAATTTTTCAGTTTTCCTTAAGGGTCAAAATCCTGAATCTTTCCAAAAGGTTCAGGATTTTTTTATTTCGCTGCAACCTAATTTTCGCTTCCATCGTTTCTGTAAAAAAAAATCGATTATGTCTGAAGGTAAAAAAATTCTTGGTATTGGCTCTCGCGTGAAGCACCCAGCATTTGGTGATGGAGTCGTCATAAAAATCCATCCAGTTGCATACGATGTTGTTTTTATTCAATACGGTATTAAAGCCGTGGGTAAAGAATACGACAAATGGGAAATAATTGAGGCAATTGAAGGAGGTGTAGCATTTGATTTTTCGGAAGCAGAAAAATCTTTGATGAAGATTTTAAAACATTGGTCAGACATTCAGGAGTTGATTCCCCTTGGCGGAAAATGGGAAGGCGGTATGATGATTTTAAAACCAAGAGATGCTAATTTAAAATCAAAAGAAATTCCAATCGAAACTTTCTTTCATAAAATTGTGATGACCAGAGATCGCTTACGCGTGATGGAGCAAAGAATCAATAGTCATAAAGTTTTGACAGATGAAGATAAAGTAAGTCTTCAGCAATATATTTCAAGAATTTATGGAAGTTTGACCACTTTCAATGTCCTATTCGATGATAGAGAATATCATTTTAAAGGATCATAATTTTACTGGTTTGACTTTATACCCTCTTCTTTTTAGATTGACCAACATGCCCATTTTCCCTGGCAGGTGGGCTGCTCCAACTGCTGCAAAAACGGATTGACCTTTCGATAATTCGAATAGATTTTCAGCCATAACATCATTTCTTTCAAAAAGTAAAATTTTGGATAAGCCTCCTGATCCTTTTTTTGTGGATTTGTATAAAGTGGTCAATTCTTCGTTTTCGTACTTAGCCCCAACTTCAAAAAGTTTCCTTTTAAATTTAGAAACATTTTTTCCAATCGCTCTCAACCCATCGAGTTGGTACTTCATTGGTATTCTTTCAAAAAGATCTAATTCTCTTCCTGTTGGTTCGAGACCTGTCATTTCTTTACCCAAGCCTTCCGCTATATTCCACAAAAATTCATCAGGACAAATCGTTTCTATTCCCGCGAAACAAACTTGTGCAATCAAACTATTCAAAACCAGAGGTTGGAGATGGTTAAATTGTAAAATATCAATTTTGAATGCTTTCAATAGTATTTTACGCAACTTTTCAAATTTCTTGATGCCCAGCCGTCCGCGAATGCTTCCATTTGGAAGGAAAGTACTTTCAAACTTATTCTCCTTTTGTTCTGTGATATTCGTTTCAGCGGCGAATAATCGACAATTTTCGATATAGGGTTGAAGTTTTTCCAATTTCGATTTAATTGAAATCGGTGCGACGTGCATTGTTCCAAATAAAAAAGAGGAGCCAACCGATAGATCAGCTGGTTTCAATTCCCAGAGCAAGGCATCTTTTCTTTTTTTCAAATAAAAAAAATTGATTCCAAAAAATTGAATGCCACCACTGAAGTTTCCTTCAGGGTGGCATTCTCGAAAAGTAGATTGTTTTACCTAGTAGGATTATTTGTAACTAAAAGGTAAGACTTTAGATTGTTTTGTGGTGGACAAGGTCATCAATGTTTTCAATCTTTCGATTTCTTCAATTTGTGACAATGTCTTGAATAATAATTTTTCGTATGTTGGAATATCTTTACAAACTAATTTCATTAAAAAATCAGCTTCGCCTGTAATGATATAACATTCAACAATTTCATCAATACTTTGAATTTTTTCGATAAATTGGTTCAAAGCATTATCTTTTTGCCAAGCTAAAGAAACTAAAACAAAAGTCTTCACATTCAACCCAATTGCTTGAGCGTTTATTTGAGCATGGTAACTTTCAATTACTTTTGCTAATTCCAGCTTTTTCACCCTTTCAAGCGTAGGAGCTGGTGACAATCCAATCCTTTTTGACAAATCAAGGTTAGTAATTTTACTATTCTCTTGTAAGATTTGAAGGATTTTCAGATCAGTTTTATCCAACTTCTCCGTACCCGATTCAACCATAGCGCGATTTTAAATTTTTAAATTATTAGAAAGCTTCATCAAATTTCTATCAAAAAGGTAGAACTTCAATTCTACTCCAAAAAACAGCGCGAAGATAAAAGCAAAAAGAATAAAACACAAACGAAAGTATCAATTACTTTTGAAAAATTTTTTTTTACACCAAAAAAACAGAATTAACTTATGTTTAATTTGGTATGCTAAAAAATTGTTCATTTTCCGATTAAGGAAAAATACCCATTGTTGAGTAATCGCTTCCTATTTTTTCGATTGCATTTACAAAGGCAGCAGTTCGCAAATCAATATTTTTCTTTCTTTTCTTGATTGCACGAATCGAAGTGTAAGCTGTTATCATTGTTTCTTCCAATCCTGATCTT
This sequence comes from uncultured Saprospiraceae bacterium, assembly GCA_938010715.1. GTDB lineage: Bacteria > Bacteroidota > Bacteroidia > Chitinophagales > Saprospiraceae > JAGQWW01. Next base: position 1,055 of record CALLVG010000018.1, on the reverse strand, counting down.
ACCAAATCAATCTCATCACCACCTTTGGTCAAGAACTCTCTCTCTTGTTTTCCGATTCTCTTTCCAGTGTTTCTTTCTATAATATCAACAAAAGCACTGTATGTGTTTTCGTTAAATCGTTTGTCCATGCGGCCAAATCGGATATGAGAAAGGTTTTTCAGCCATTCAAAATAAGAAACCGTTACTCCTCCTGCATTTAAATATACATCAGGCAAAATCATTATTCCTCTTTTATTTAAGATCGCCTCTGCCTCTGATGTAATCGGTCCATTTGCTGCCTCAGCGATGATTTTTGCCTTTACTTTTTTTGCGTTCTTTTTGTGGACTTGATTTTCCAAAGCAGCAGGAATTAATATATCACATGGAAATTCCATAACGATATCTCTTTGCTCTTTTGCATAAGAAGTCGCTCCTGGATAACCGAGAATCGTCTTATTCTTTTTCCTAAATTTCAACAACTTGTGGATATCAATTCCATTTTCGTCATAAATCGCACCTTCGACTTCACCTACTCCAACAATCTTTGCACCACCTTCATCTTGACAAATTGTACCAGAAAAGGAGCCAACATTTCCAAGTCCTTGGATAACGATAGTTTTATCTTTGATGCCTTGCGTCAATCCAAGTGCCTCCATATCTTCTTTATACGAACATGCTTCTCTGATTCCATAAAAAACCCCTCGACCTGTTGCCTCGGTTCTACCTCGGATACCACCTTGGGTTACTGGCTTACCAGTTACACAACCAGCTGCATCAATTTCTTTTTCATTAAAGGCACGATAGGTATCATAAATCCAAGCCATTTCTCTTGAGCCTGTTCCGTAATCAGGAGCAGGGACATCAATTGATGGGCCCATCATATTTCTTTTAACCAATTCAACAGTATATCGACGGGTGATTTTTTCCAGTTCATATTCAGAGTGTTCCCAAGGATTGATTTTTACCCCTCCTTTTGCACCTCCAAAAGGCACATCTACAATGGCGCATTTGAATGACATTAAAGTAGCCAATGCCATCACTTCACCTTGGTTAACGTGATTACTGTAACGAATTCC
>CALLVG010000017.1 GCA_938010715.1 uncultured Saprospiraceae bacterium | reverse complement strand
GATACGCTCGATTATTCGGGTGATGGTTGGAATGCAGGTTCGAAAGTCGTCATGGCTTGTTGTGGCCCGAAGTTGCGCGAATTAGGTACTTCGCTTCCTGATAGATTTGATTTGCCAACTGGTTTTTCCAATCCAAGAATGTTCAATAAAGGAATTTTAATTATCAATTCACCTAAATTTGTGGGCGACGAGAGTTACGCAGATGCGACTCGTTTGGCTAAACATTTGGAACAGTTCGATTTGAAATCTTTGCCGCTCATTGTCATGGCAGATGACAGTGATTTCACTGCTGCGGAGTTGAATAATTTCCTTTGGGTGACGTTCACACGTGCCAATCCTTCTCATGATATTCATGGAGTCGATTCGTTTACGGAACATAAGCATTGGGGCTGCCGTGGTTCGTTGATTATTGATTCGCGAATTAAACCGCATCATGCGCCTGTTTTGGAATTGGATGCGGAGGTTTCGAAGAAGGTGGACAGGTTGTTTGCGAAGGGTGGGGAGTTGGAGCAGTGGGGGTAAGTTTTTATTGCCTTGGTTGCCGGGTTGCCATTGTTGCAGGAGCGGCTTAGTTGTCTGAATCAGGATTAACAGGATTTTGCTCAGTGTTCCAAATTGAAATAGGAATAAAGTAAACAATCATCTCTTCTTCAATAACAAAGTGAATTTTCAACCCGAACGTTAATCCTGAAAATTCTAAAACTTGTCCGCCGATAGGCTGATCCTGTAAATCCTGATTCAGAATAAAATGTCGCTTCCGCAACCAAGGCAACCCTGCAACCAAGGCAACTCGGCCCTACTTCTCAATCTCAAACTTATAATAAACCTTTTCAAAAATAGGAATATCATCCGTGTTTGGTTCTGATTGGTCGAGGATGATTTCGATGTCGATGAGTTCGCCGTAATCTTTTTCGGAGCTATCGAAAGTTGCTTTTAAGACGCCACCTTCACCTGGTTTGTACACTCTACCACGTAGATCGTCGAGGTTGGTGGTGGTACATTCACAAGCAGTGATGATGGAAATACTCAAATCCGTATCACCCATATTTTTGAAAGGGTAGGAGAGCGATCTTTTTTCACCTTTTTTGACAGTTCCAAGGTCAAATTCTCTTTGATCGAAATGCATGATGGGCGCACCTTTTAATTCCTTTACGCCATGAAGAGAAGAATATTCGTGAATTTCTACGGCTTTCTTTTGCGTGAAGCAGCCTATTGAAAGGATGGTCGATGTGAAGATAAGAAGTAAGTATTTTTGCATAGTAATAATTTATTGGTACACGGTGAATGGTCCACGGTGTGAACCACGAGAAGAAACGAAAAAATGCCATTTCGTGTTTTCGACGAAATGGCATTTTGCATATCATTTAGAAATAGAAGTGTAAAATGTGCTCGTCGTATTTGAAGTCTTTTCTCTAACAACGAAGTGGTCTTACATTTTATATCTCAAAAATTAATTTCTTCTCCTACGTTTTTTCTTCTTACGTTTCTTCGGAGCAGGTTTCGGTTTTTCGATTACCTTTGGCTCCTGTACTCTCAAACGTTTTTCGGTCTTTTTGATTTCGATGGTTTGTGGACCTTCCAAGATTTTAAACTCAGTACGTCTGTTGAAGCGATGCTCTTCATCGCTACATTTTACAGCGTTGGTACATCTGTTTAGAATCTGAGTTTCACCGTAACCTTTGGCAGTGATACGAGCGCCATCTACATTTCTGGCAACTAACCATGCTTTGGCAGATTCGGCACGACGTTGCGAAAGACCTAAGTTATAAGCATCTCGACCTCGTGAATCCGTATGAGAGGAAAGTTCAACCTTCATTTCAGGATACTTGGTCATCCATCCCATGATGGTGTTCAAATCAATCTCTGCGTCAGGCAAAATTTTATCATCATCGTAATCATAGTAAATATTATTCATACGAATCGGTTCGTTGATAGAAATCTCAACTGTTTCGTATTCAGGTGCTGGCGGTGGCGGTGGAATAGGTTTCAACCTCAATCTGCTTTCCAATTTCTTAGAAGCCGTAATACCAACTGTGTTGATGTACTCGGAAGTATCTGGGTAAAATCCTCTCGCTGTTGCAATCGAAACATAAGATTTGTTCAACAATAATGGGAAATTATAAGCATTTCCATTAGGATCGGATTGCTCATCTACTGGAACCAAAGTTCCGTTTACTCTTTCGAATAGCTGAACGTTTGCACCTTTTAAAGGCTCTTTTGTTTCTAAATTGAAAGTTCCAACAATCACATCAACTTCAACTTTAGAAATATTGAATTGATAAATATCATCACAACAAGTCTTGCCATGTGTCGATTTTCCACCTTCTCTATTTGAAAGAATAGTTCCGTTGTAACCTTCTTTGTCAATCATGAAGTAGGTGTCATCCCAACGAGAGTTGTAACCTAAACCCATGTTTTTTGGCTCACTCCAAACTGAACCATTCCAAACTGTGTTGAAAATATCCATTCCTCCAATTCCAGGGTGGCCAGTTGACGAAAAGTACATCGTACCATCTCTATAAAAAGGCGTTACTTCGTCAGCAGGAGTATTGATTTTTGGACCCATATTTACTGGGTCACCATAGATTCCATTTCCTTTATGCGTTGCATACCACAAATCCATTCCACCTTGTCCACCCGGCATGTCAGATACAAAAAAGATAACTTCTTTATTGAAAAGTTCACCAATTGCAGGGTGCTTAGCTAACCATTCACCGTTAGTACCGCCCAACTCATTAGCTCCACCAAATTCGCCATCACCAGTTGCTTGGGAATAGTAGATTTTACTTTCTGAAACCTCATTTCCCTCAATCAACTGACGCGTGAAGTACATACGCTGTCCATCAGGTGAAAAGGTAACATTGGCCGTGTGGAAACCTGGGCGATTGATTTTTTCACCAAGCGCTTTAGGTTTACCCCACTTTTCATCTTTCTTATTTACCTTGAAAATTTTGGCATGATAGTCTTGCTCCTCTCCATCCAAAATGATGACTTTGTTTCTGTCAAATCCAGAAAAATACATTTCGTTTCCTTCACCAACGAGGTAGGCTGAATATTCTGAAAAAGAAGAGTTGACTTTATTACCAGCATTTTCTACCGTCAAACGTGGTACAGGCCTTACGATTTTAGCATATTCTGCGCCATTCAATTCGTACTCCGCCAATTCTTTCAATTGGGCATCTTGTGAGTTGCTGATAACGTATTTGAGTTGCTCGATTGCTTCGTCATACTTACCGTTGATTTTGAGTACGCGAGCATATTTGTAGCGGATATCTGGAGAAACTTCAACTGCTTTTCCTCGACGCTTTCTGAATAAGCGACCGTAGTAATTTTCCGCTTTTTTATAATCACGTAATTTGTAGTGGTTGTCTGCTATCAAAGGAATCAAGTCTTTGTCCTTTCTATCCTCGTAGGCTTCCATGTAGTATTTCAACGCATTGTAATAATCGTTGCTTTCGGTCGCCAATTCCGCCAAATCTATTTTAGTACCATAAGTCGAAGCGTTGATAGGTTGAGCAATCAAACTGCCTCCAACTCCAATGAAAAATAGTATTGAAAATATATATCTCATTATGTTTCTTTTTAAATTAGAAGTTGTTTTCGTTTTTTGAAAACGGAACTTATCTGTTTTCATTTTATTATTATCCAAATTTATAGTCGTGGACAAAGGATAGCTGGTTTGATGTCTGGCTTCTTGTAGATTTTACCGATATAGTAAATTCCAAGTTCGAAAGCACCTATACCATTCGTTTGGTTTCTTAAAGGAGAAATGTTAAGGTCATAAGCAGCTACCGCTCTCAAATTATCTCTGATATCCATTCCAACAAGAATTTCGATTGCATCGTTACCTGTAGTACGGTATCCCAAACCTGGACGTAAAGTGTAGTCTTTATTAATTTTATAACCCAAATAAGTTTGTATGGATAGCTCTTGTGCTCCTGCGGTTGTTTGATACAACAGTTGTGGAGTCAAAGTCATTTTTTCGTTGAGACCTAATCCAAGTTGAGCATGAAATTGAATTAATGTAGGTCTATCAGATACAATTGAAGGGCCAATAGATCCTGCATCTCTTGTAATAAGATTAAACTCAGGTGAAGTTACATGACCGACTGCGGCACCAATTGCCAAATTCGTTTTTTTGTTTAGAAGAGATTTAAACATAACACCTCCTTTGAAATCGCGGTAACTGTCCTTTAATTCTCCGCCACCTACAAATTCAGAAATTCCTAATTGACCATCAGGAGTAACAATATCAACCCCACTTTGACTTGGATCAGTAATTAAGGCAGTCGATCCTCCTTGCAAACCAATTGTAAGCGTTGATGTAGATTTTTTATTTAAACCCAAATGGTAGGCTGCTGAAAGTTGCTGAGAGGTTGTTCCAAGTTTGAAAGTCCCTGCTCGATCACTAAAAAACGATAATCCAACACCTACCCAATCATTCTTTCTAAATCCTCTAATAATAGGCGCATCAATATAAGCTGATGGCGTAGTGAAAAGACCAGCTGCACCTTCAAGGCTTCTCCACTGATCGCGATAAATACCGCCTACTCTAAAACTTCCTGAATAGGAACCAGTAAATGCTGGATTGACGGTCAAAGGTGCCATATCCCATAAGGTATAATGAATGTCTTGCGCCATTCCTATGGTGCTCATTGTGCAAACAAAAAATAGCGAAGCAAGTAAGTTCTTAAGTCTCATAAAATCTTAATTATTGTTTTTAACTAATGAAGTTGCTTGAGTATCCACTTATTTGTAGAAAGAAGAAACTTCTAAACAACCCCTATTTCAGGAAGCTTTTCAGCGGGGAAGATAGGTCTTTTTCCCAGAAAAACTATCCCTCGATATTAGGATTTAACTTAATACCTGACTCTATATGGGTAAATTGTGGGGAAGGTTGCACGTGGGCGCCTTTTTTTGATGCTTTGGCTAAAGGAAAGGAATGATTAGAGGAGTAAATGATAGAATGATAAAATGGGAGAGGAAGTATGAGCAATCCTGAACTTTTAGATTTAATTGAATAATTAAGATTGTCTCATTTTATAATCTATTTAGAATCAATATGTTGCGAGTTACGGCTTGCGTGTTCGCTTGACTTGCAACCCGTAACTCGCAACAAAATGACCAATTATATACCCGTGGTTACCAATGATTTGAACTTTGAAATATAAAATTCGAAATTACTACTGTTTAAAACTACTCATTTTCCAAAAAACGAAGCCATTGTTGCGCTCGCTTCCGACTATTGTATTGGTAGTAGGTTTGGTTTTCATTGAGTTTGGGATGGAAGGCTAAATCTTCGTTGTGATAGAATTCAAGATACTTTAATAACCCAAAAATATACTGATCACGTACGACCCCTCCGTTGCCAGAGAAAGGAACATTGAGGTCATTTCTTAAAATAGTGCGGATAGCGGCTACATCAGGTTTTTGATTTTTTAAGAAAGGCACCCCAAATTCAGTTAAATAGAAAGTATAAACTTCGATTGGTTTTTTTGTATTCAGATTTTTGAGCAAGGACGCTCTTGCAGCATCATCTTGCAGCGCAAAAAACGGAATACCAAAATCTTTTGAAACGAAATTGTAATTGCGTAACTCTGGTGTTTTTGCCAAATTAGGCCATAACTTTAGGGTAGCAGCCAAATCTTCATAATTGATTCTGGACAGTAATTTTATTTGAATAGCCGCTTTGGCTTGTGCCGAAATACTGGTGGTAATTGAGGATTTTAATTTTTCTAAAGTCGATTTTGACCTATTGGATAAATTGAAAAGGTTGATTTCGATATTCAATTCCTCCATTTCTGTGAGCCAATCACTTTCATCATAATAGGTGTTGAGAATTGCTTCCAATTGTTGGACGGTTGCGTCTGCGACCAAACCCTTTTCCAATAAATCAATAAACCATTGTTCTCCTACCAAATCGTTGAATACCACACCTTGCTCCATTGATTTAGACTTTTCAATCAAGAAATCAATAACCAATTGTTTGTCTTTTTCTTCAAAAAAGGTTGGAAAGGTTTTAAAATAGTTTTCTGGAAAAGGAATATTTTTAAAATAAGGTAAACTTTCTCTTACGTTCAATTTCGTAACAAAGTTGATTTTCCAAATTTCATTTTTTGGTTCAAACTTTTGGATCAAAGGAAGCAGTTTCTTTGCCTTGGCTTGCGTCAAATAGGGCGAATTGGAGAGCAAAGACAACTGAGTAGCTGATATTTTATTCAACTTCACTAAGTTGTCGAATTGTAATTGCCATAATTTTTTGCCCAATTTATCTGCATTTTTGCCAGCAGATTTCCAATTAGAGAGCCAGAATTTTTGTTGTTCTTTATCGGTTTTGTGTGGTGTTTCGATTTGATATAGTTGTTCCAACATCAAGACGATCCACTCTTGGGTTTCTCCAGTTTTCAGCACTTCCAATAGGATGTTTCTATGATCCTTTGTGACGTGTCTGTTGAAATATTGAACCAATAAATGTTTATGTTTTGGTGATTTTGGTGCTTTCATCGCTTCCAAAATGTATGGAATCATTTCGGAAGAAGGAGCTTCTAAATCATTGATAGATTCTTCGGTGATATAGTTGGCTTGCGTAAAAAGATTTTTTGGGTTGGATGCAAAAAGTTCTTTTGCCAAAACACGCACTAAACTTTCTGTTATGTCAGAATCTGATTCAGAGATTTGATCAGCCATTGTTAGGATTGGACAATCTGTAACAAAAGCATTTTGCAAATAGTTATGAAAAGAACCAAATAAGGTCATTTTTTTTAAAAATAAAGAAAGTTCTTCTTCATTTTGGCTGATGGTACACCAATATCTGTTGTAAAAATTATTGATAATACGGTCTGCTGAAAGGGAATTTTGCAAGTGATTGTTTTGGTTCACGGCCCATAATTCCACTGCTGTGATGTCTTCACGTTTTAATAAAGATAAAATCTTATTTTCCTGCTCAAATCTTTCTTTTGGTTTTTCTAATTCGCTTAACGCTAAAAGTTCGGTCGCCAATTTTTTAGATAATTGAGTAGGAATTTTGTTCAATTGGCAATAGTCATAAATGAGAATTAGGGTAGGCAAAACATCCCCTTTTAGGTTTGGCAATTGAGGGTGCGTATGTTTCAAAAGATCCTCATATCGCGAAAGTAGCGGGATCACTATCTCCGCTTCTCCATGTATCAATTTATCCAAACCTGCAAAAGCGACCTTTTCGTCTTTGGAGTTTAATTGCTGGAGTGCGACCTCGTAAACAGAACGCTCTTCGTTTAGCAAAATATGGTTTTCGAAAATTTTTAGGTCTTCATTCCAATAAAAATCTTCATTTCGATTTGCCCAATAGACTAAGAAGTTTCTCAAACCATCGGGGTCATTCCAAATTGGTTTATCAAATTCAATAGTACCTGCTGTGGTACGAACCCCAACTTTAGTATAGGTTAGTTTTTCCAAAAATTTCAAATAATCAGCTTGCCTCCAAGTTGAATGGAATTGATCAAATCTGTTTGCATAACATTGAGAAGCGATATAAAACAGTGAGACAGGATCTTGTGTGCTGATAAGATCGCGCAAGACATTGTGATGCACATGAGGGTGCATTTGTGCTTCGCTCAATATTCTACCATAATAATCCACCTCTGAAATAAAATGTGCTTTGTTATAATTAAAAAGCGATTTGTACCCATGCTCAACCATTTTGTTGAGGCTACCCAATGAGTCGAGCACAAATCTGTATCGGTCCACAATGTTTTGTTCGGGTAGATTGAGCGTATAGAGATTTTGATTGGACAGAAATGCAAGGTGTTTAATCGTACTTTTCCCTGAGAGCAAACCCATTTTTGACAATGCGACTATTTGCTTAAAATCACCATCTTCTCTGAAATAGGTCATTAATTCAGCGATTTTATCGACTAAAATAACGTTTTTCTTATTGAGGTGCTTTCGAGAGAGTGCGACCAATTTTTTCTTTTGGGGCCAATATTCCATCGGGTCATGACTGAATTTGACGGCTTCGATCAATCTTTTGGTTTCGGTCAACACTATTTTGGAAGAGACGTTCTCTTCAAACAATTCTTTGGGAAATTGAAATTTAGTACCTAAAGAATATTTGATTTTTTTAAGCTCAACATCAGAAACCTGTTGCTCTACTGGTTTTAAATAAAAAGCATGTAGCAAAGTCGAAAATCGAATTGATTCCTGATTTTCATAATAAAAGTCAAGCCATTCTGCTCGGGTCGGTGGCTTGTTGAAGTCTATTTCTTTTTTTTCGAAAATCGAATGTTTCTCAAGTAGGTGAATTGCCTTTTGTTTGGTCTCTTTATCTTGGTCAAGGAAGGTTCCCACATCTCTCAATGCGCGTATTTTTCCAGCCTTCAATTGTTTTTCTAAATCTTGAAAAGGTGAGCCAGATGACTCTGAAATTGGAAAGACAAAGTCATACATATAGTCTGGTAATTGCCCGTACGAGCAAATACTACTTAAAATAAACCCAACGATGGTGCACCAAGCCTTCATTGTTTCTGCGCAAAAATGGGGCGTCAATTAGAATTCGCACGTCGCATATTTGTAGGTATGCTAATGAGATTGGTCCCCTTAGAGCGTGAATAGCTTTTCATAAAAAGCTGCAAATAATCGCTTTTCAAATTAGTCTTTATTCTAAAATGAGTTGTAGAGCAATCGATGCTTATTTTTTCGATAATTATGGCAAAAAATTAAGTATCCGCCGCGGCGGATTGTTCAATTTTTTAACGCGTGTCCCGATTTAACATCGGGGAAAAGTAGCGGAAAAAGAAGTTTTCGAATTGCATACAAATTATTT
>CALLVG010000016.1 GCA_938010715.1 uncultured Saprospiraceae bacterium | reverse complement strand
GTAATTATCAATTCTTTCCAACCAGCAGGAATGCTTGAGTCGGTTTGTTCAATACCATTTTCTGAAAAATCTAATCCTCCAAAACCTGACAAAACAGCTTGTAACATTCCTCCTGCTCCTGTAGCGAAATAGGGATTCGTTCCTCCTGCTGCCTCGGAGATGACACCAAAAGGCGGTACTTCATTTCTTTTATAACTGTACTGAAAAACTTCTGCTGACTTATCTGCTTCTCCTAATTTGTTGTAGAGAATGGACAAAATCGCCGCACCCATTGCAGGGCCCGTTGGAGACATCACAGGTTCATAATATTTTAAATCCTTACGGATTTGTTCTTTGTCTGTAATCATTCCGAGCGGATGCGCTAATAAATTGACATCTGCTTGTTTAATTTCTTCTCCTTTATAGGTCGCGTGTTCTTTTGTTATTCCATTTTCAAAAGTCAGAATAGGAATATTATCCGCCACATGATTCCAATCAGGGTTTGCTTTTTTTCCAAGTTTTTCTGCTGCTTTGGTCGCGTATCGTAATGATAAGATCGCAACCGCATTGGTAAAAGCATTATTGTCAACATTTTCTGCCCATTCATCCGCAGCGACTACGTTGTTGATGTCATATTTTCCCGTTCCATTTCGCTCTACTCTACTCGACCAATAATCTGCAATTTCTTTTAAAACTGGGTAGCCTTTTTCAGCTAACCATTCTTCATCTTGTGTTACTTCAAAATATTTCCAAAATGCCCAACCAACACAACCTGTAATATGATGTTCGAACGGCCCCGTCAATGCCCAAACTGGCGTATCTTCCGAACCATCCTCGGCGGATTCCCAAGGGAACATTGCTCCTTTATAACCATGTGCAAATGCGTTTTGCTTGGCAGCATCCAATCGTTCAAATCTGTAATCTAATAAAGACTTTGCGATGTCTGGCTGCAATATCAAGAGGGGCGGATACATCCACAGTTCTGTATCCCAAAATACATGTCCATTATAACCCAAACCCGACAAACCCATCGGAGATAAAGAGAAGGCAGTACCTTCCCTTGCAAAAGAATATAAGTGATACAAAGCAAAGCGAATATCTCTTGTCAATTGAACATCTCCAGTTATTTCAACATTTGATTTCCATAATTCATTCCATGCTTTTTTATGTCTTTTGAGTAAGCGGTCTTTACCTTCCAACATCGCGTAAATACTCAATCTTTCAGCCTCATTATGTGGGTCTTCATATTGCTCAGATGAACAAGTCGAAGCAACCAATGAAAATGAATAGGATTGCCCTGCACGCAATTTCTTATGAAATTTAGTGAGGTGCATGTTGTAATCCCAATCTTCGTGTATCAAATCTGGTTCACTACCATGTCCCTCTTCAAAAATAAAACTATTGGAAGCCGCTACTTTAATGCGTCCCGACGGACTCAGACCCACCGACGTCATCAAAGGAATCTTCACGTGTGGTCTATCTATTTCTGCGTAATAATTGCGGACATCATTCAAATGATTGGGAGCTTCAATGACTGACATTGGAGTTATAGTAATGTCTTTTTTCGCTTTTATTTCAACAATGATCATTGAAGTATATGGCAAGTGTCTCAATGACATCATAGAAGTTTTTACACTTGCTTTTTTGCCAATATCAAAAGTCGTTATTAACGCAGCCTCTTGCATGTTTAAGGTCTGCTTATAGTTTTGAATATTGTCTTTGTTTATTCTCTGCTGGTCAATATCCAAATTCATATTCGCATGGTTGAATGTCTTTAAAATATTAGACACGCGACCTCTTTGGTAATAATCATAAGTACCATTCAAAACGACATCTTTCACCTTCAACGGCTCGGCAGAAGAAACCAAACCTACCACTCCATTTGCTAAAGTGACCCCGTAATAATTGTTTGGATCAATATCATCCGCGACGACTTCCCATGCTGATTGGCAAAAGGCGTTTATTGAAAAAATAGTAAAAAGCAAAAGAAGGTTCTTTTTCATTTTTGTTGGTTACTTAGCATTCAAACGGTACAGCATCGGCGCATTATCATTTATTAAAAATAGAATATGCGGCTTGCCTTTATAATCAATTTGTTCAATATTTCTAACCACACCTGCATTGTCTAACCCGGAAGTAAATCCTTCTATCACTTTAAATCCTTTCCCGTTATCATTCAATAAAATTTTTCCTGAACAGGCATCAATCGAAGAGAATTGAGGTAACAGATACTCATTGTTTCCACCTAAAATCAAATCGTCAAAACCGTCTTTGTTGACATCATAATTCAACAGGGCATTGATAGAAGACAGTTGTGTTTCGGGATTCAGTTTTTGGATTTTTAAATTGCCGTTGCCATCATTCATTGCAACAACTGAACTCAGATAATTGACTTTTTTGACAATGGAACGCTCTATTATTTCTTTATCAAATAAATCTGTTAATCCTTTTTTTGCAAATTCAGAGTGCATGAGATTTTGCTTTTTCAAACCTGGCATTTGATCTGTCAAATCTCTTTTTACGAAAACCGTTCTGTCTTTGCCGTCTATTCTTCGAGTGATCAATTTTTCGACATCACCATTGTTATCAAAGTCATTAATCCATAAAAACAAGGGATCTTTTTGGCTGGCTTTTAAGTAGAAATTTTCACCAATATTACCGAGGACTAAATCATTGTTACCGTCTTTGTCGATATCTATCGAAGTGATTGATTGCCACCAACCGGAGTACTTATCTAATTCAGAAGGAATAATGTTAAATTTTCTACCATCAAATGACAAAATTTTTGGTGCCATCCACTCTCCTACTAAAACCAATTCGTTTCCTTCATTTGGTAACACATCCGCCCAGACGGCATCCGTGACCATACCTGCCAGAGAAAGTTCCGGTACGATATCTTTGGTGACATCTAAGAATTGTCCTCTTCCATTATTCAAATAAATATGGCTTCCTGGGCTTGAACCATATTCGCCAGGCAAAGAACGTTTGCCAACGAATAAATCCAAATCGCCATCCTTATCAAAATCAAAAGGGATGACTTTTGAAGTATTTAAAGTAACGGGAGGTAAGGCGTTGAAATTGATTTCAAATTTGCCGTTCGTATTGATGTATAATCTATCTCGAAAAGCTCGTTTGTTGTAGGTTACATTATTTCCGCCACTACCGACCAACAGGTCTTGATCGCCATCGCCATCTGCATCAAAAAAAACAGCTTCCGTATCTTCAAATGCTTTGAATTTTTCAAAATATTCAACTTGATCTTTAACGTAGGTTTTTCCTGTATTTCGGTATAAAGTCGGAGTTTGGTTTGCCGCGCCACCAATGTATAAGTCTTCTAATCCATCGCCATCAAAATCACCTTTGGCGATGCAAGGCCCTTCTTTTGAGATTTCGGTTGGGATATTTCTTTCGTAATAAAAATCTATGTAATCGTCTTCTTCATGTGCTTGAAAATCATGTTTCACCTGAGTGAATATTTGCCTTTTTGTTTGATTTGCTTTTCCGCTATTATAAGATTTTCCAGCGTCGTAATTTAAAGCCTGGTACTTTCCAGCAATGACGTTTTTAAAAGTTTGAGACTTTTGATTGGGCCAAATGATGACGACTGAATCCACTTTTTCATCCTGTCCTAAACCAAAGACCATTTTATAATCTATCGACGATTGAAAACCTCTTGATGGAATTAACTCTTTAAAAAAAACGGATGAACCTTGATGCACATATACTTTTGAACCGACTGCAAACTTGTTAGATTTTTCAAAATTAAATGTCAATCCTAAAAATGAATTTATACTGTTGTTTTTAAACAATTGGGCTGGTTGATTGACATTGTTGACAACCAAATCTAAATCGCCATCATTGTCCAAATCGCCATAAGCTGCGCCGTTCGAAAAAGTCCTTTTATCAAAACCAGCTTCTTGTGATTTATCTTCAAATTTGAGGCTTCCAGTATTTTTGAAAAATTTGTTGACTAACGGCTGCGAAGGCATTCGAGAGATAATAGAATCTACTTTTCCCTTCTTGCCGCTTAGTACCATTTCTTGAATGATTTCATTCGCAAAAAAGTCAATAAAATCTTGATCGATAACATCATTCAAAATTCCATTACAAACAAACAAATCATTGAAACCATCATTGTCTCCATCAAATATCAATGCACCCCAACTCCAGTCCGAAGCGGCTACATC
>CALLVG010000015.1 GCA_938010715.1 uncultured Saprospiraceae bacterium | reverse complement strand
TGATTTTTCATTAAGGCAATCAATGGGGAAATGACGAGCGCCACACCTTCTTGCATGAGCGCTGGTAATTGATAACACATCGACTTGCCACCGCCAGTTGGCATGATAACAAATGTATCTTTCCCTTCTAAAACACTTCTGATTATTTTTTCTTGAGTTCCTTTAAAAGAATCGAACCCAAAATATTTTTGTAGTGCTCCGTGTAATTCTTCCGTACTGGTTCCTACCGTTGTTAGTTGTTCCATGGTGGATTATTAATACTCGATTTTGTAAATGGTTAGAGAATCTGGAGCTTATTTAAATTTTTCATCAATTGGTTGCAAGTGGTAATTTTGTCTTATTCAAATCAAAATTTACTCACTTTTGCTCAATCATGTAATTTTAAACAAGTTCTCAATTCTAAGATATAAATTTAATAAAAATTTCTTCTTTATTGGTTTAATTTCGCATTTAGTTTTTAACAAGAGTTACCTGTAAAATATTTGTTTGAACAAATATCTTGTTTCTCAAAAGTACGTCCTAATTGTATGTATGAGGGAACCGGTGTGAAGTGATAAAGCCAATAGTAGAAGACATAATTTTCTCGTAAAATGCTGCTCTTTTTTTTTAAGAGCCGCCAAAGATAATAAAATCATTTTCTTTTTTTGAAGCAAAAAATCATAAAAACAGCGTTAAAAACGCTCAAAATAGAGGCTGAAACGATAAGATGCCTAAAATTGGGTATAAACGATGATTTTGCCAATGCGGTAGAATTCATTTATAAGTCCGAAGGAAGACTCATTATCACAGGTATTGGAAAGAGTGCTTTGGTGGCACAAAAAATTGTCGCAACACTTAACTCTACTGGGACGCCTTCTATCTTCATGCACGCGGCCGATGCGATACATGGTGACTTGGGTATGATGCTTCCTAATGATGTTGTGATTTGTATTTCTAAAAGTGGATCTACTCCAGAGATTCAAGTTCTTTTGCCTTTTTTGAAAAAATTAGGAAATACAACAATCGCAATGGTTTCTAACATAGAAAGCTATTTGGCGCAACAATCTGATTTTGTTATTCATACTCCCATTTCAAAAGAAGCAGATCCGAATAACCTGGCGCCAACGGCGAGCACTACTGCTCAGATGGCAATGGGTGATGCGATTGCGATGTCGCTTTTGGCTTTGCGTGGATTTACACCCAATGATTTTGCACAGTTTCATCCAGGCGGTTCGTTGGGCAAACAGCTCTACCTCAAGGTGGACGATATTTTTATTAAAAATGAAAAACCTGCTATCGCACCTGATGCGATAATTAGAGAAGTAATTTTGGAAATTACTTCCAAACGATTGGGCGCTACAGCGGTTGTTGATAAAAAAGGGGACTTATTAGGAATGATTACAGATGGTGACTTGCGTCGAATGTTGGAACAAGAAACTGATTTGAGAACAGTACTCGCAAAAGATATTATGACTTCTACTCCTCATAGTATTGCTGCTCACGAATTAGCCGTAACGGCAATGACACTGATGCGGAAGCATAGTATATCTCAGCTTATCATTACGGAAGAAAAAAAATATATAGGAATGATTCATTTGCATGATTTGATTAGAGAAGGGTTGGTTTAGTAAAGTTGAAATAATAAAGTTTCAAATATGAAGTGAGTTATTTTTTTATCAGACGAGGCAAATAAACGCAGACAATGCCTTAGCATTCTGGATTTGCTTGATGCAAGAGCATCAAAGGCTTTTTAACGCGTGCCCCGATTTTAATAGGAAAAGAACCGCTTCAAATCGAAATGTTATTATTTCAACTTTACTTAATAAAATTTTTGTATCACAATGCATGAAAATTCTTCCATGTATCTATATTTGCATAATTTTTGAATTCAGATCAGGCGTCTTATGGAAATGTGAATTGTCTTTGTGAAAGAAATAAGCGCTTCCTCAATTGAGTTTGAGGACATCAATATCGACTTAAGATGTTTTAGTTTTCATAGCTTTTTTGCACCATCCCACACAAAACGGGGTGGTGCTTTTTTTTGTTCCTACCTTTTTTTTTGGCTCTATGTTGAATTGAATGAGTAGTGAATCAAATTTCAAAGAAATTTGCTCGTGTGGTTCTCTGAACCATCACGTATTTTATCAAATATCCAGTTTTTAGAAATTGTTCTTCAATGCTTTTCAATTCACCTGAATTCCGTAAATCTGAAGATTTGCATTGATTCGTGACTGTTCAGAGAACAGCACAAGCTAATTCAATTTGAATTTTTAGAATAAGTAAAGTTGAAAAAATAACTTCCACTTCAAACAAAAAATGCCAAGAGCAAGCACTAAAGCTAAACTCTTGGCATTCTTTCCAACGCTACCAGCAACCAACTAAAGTTCCACTAACCCTTCTGGTAAATCCATCTTCACAATCTTTTCTTTTTCTAAAATTTCGACAATCAAACCCTCACTGAGAGGGATGAGAACTTCTTTATTCTTAATATGTAGGACTGCCATTTCTTGCTGTGGCATTTCGATGACTTCATCTATGATACCGATAGCGCCGATGTTTTCGTCCTCAATTTCAAACCCGACCAAATGTTTGAAAAATAAAATCTCCGGTATAGGCGCTTTTTCTTCATCCTTTAAAAGGTCTGCTTTTCTCAAATAGATTTCTTTGTGAGAAAAATCCAATGCTCGGCTTCGAGTATCGACATCTTCCAATTTCAAAATTGGGAATGCTTCACCTCTGATACCTTCTACAAAAAAAGGCGTTTCTGAACCGCCGACATTTAAGAAAATAATATTTACATGATAAAAGTCCTCTTCAAATTTATCTTCTACATAAAGTTTTAGTTCACCTTTGATGCCATGCGGCTTCTTCGTCTTTCCAATAAATACTAAATCCTCTCTTGGCATTCGATGTTTAATTATGGTCTAAAATTACTTGTTTGATAATAAATCCTTTTTCTGCTTTGTCTTCCCAAGCGATGGTTTGACAATCGGCTGGAGAAGGTTCTTGATTGCAATAATCTGAATCAAAAATGTACATTTCACGTGCTACCAATCCAACGTCCTTTGCATATTTTTCACGAACCAATCTACGTTCAAATGGGTTGTCTTGGCTGTTTTGATTTAAAACTGTAGTGACTTCAAATTGACTACCTTCAATCTCCTCCACTACTCCAATGCTTTCAAATGAAGATTCCCAATCTTTATAAATTTTTATATTCTCACCCGCTACCTGAAAAAACATTTCTGTATTGATAAAACTCGTCGCCTCCCATCTTTTATTATCAGAAAACGGAAAAGGCATTTTCGCCAACCGTAAATTGTTTTCTGTTTGAAAAGCAAATTCATTTGATTGTTCCATTGAAAAAACCAATTTCACTTCCCACGGGTCATCATTACTTTTTCGTTCAAATCGCTCTACTCGATACACGTCCTCACCACTTTGATCTTGGAAAACTTCTACAATTTCTTCTTTTACAAAAGTTCGAGAAGTGTCCCGTTCAATGCCACTCACCTCTGGCTCAAACGTAATTGAGTCCAATTGATAGCTACGAAATTTTCCAACTTCTAAAGGGAAGTATTCTTCGCCTTTTATTAATTCAAAATTGTCTGGTTCTTCTGAGCAGGCGAAGGCGAGGATTATGATTCCTAAAATAAATGGCAGGTATTTAAAATTCATTTTTTTTTGGTTTGGTGTTTTTATTTAGGGAAAACGCATAAAATATTTCATGTTTGATAATCAGATTTTTATAAATTTATTTTTGAATAAGGAACGTATAAAAATTTCGTAAAGCAATGATTTTCAATTATAAAATTTTTCTAACATTGTTTTGATGCGTTTGCTCTGGTTTTTATTGACGTCGTTTAAGAATTCATGATTTCGCGAAAGCGAAAAAAAATTCATGGAGAATAATGAAAAAACCACAGTCGATGCCTTAGCATTGATGAGTATTTTTAAAGCAATTCAGGATGAAATTTTCCGCTTGCAGCCAATCAATGAGTTTTTATACGACTTCATTAGACT
>CALLVG010000014.1 GCA_938010715.1 uncultured Saprospiraceae bacterium | reverse complement strand
TTTAACCCTTTAATACAAAAAGCCCAACAATCTATGATTGTCAGGCTTTTAATTGTAGCGGAGGTAGGACTTGAACCTACGACCTACGGGTTATGAGCCCGCCGAGCTACCAACTGCTCCACTCCGCGATATATCTTAAATATCCGAAATATCGGATACAATTTATCTTTTGGTAAAATATTTCAATAAGTGTAGCGGAGGTAGGACTTGAACCTTACGTCCGCCGCGGCGGATATGAGCCCGCCGAGCTACCAACTGCTCCACTCCGCGATATATCTTTAAAACAAGTTATAAACTCGCCTTTAATTTCTTTAAATAGTTTGAATCGTTTTTCAAACGGAGCGCAAAGATACAAATGATAAATACATTCCCAAGTATCTTTTGTGCTATTTTATTTTAATAAGATAATTTTTTTGGAATTAGTTCGCTGACCACCTGAAAAAGTTTGGAGAAAGTAAATACCTGACTCCCAGTTTTCAGTAGGAATGATAGTATGATTTTCGTTTATGGATTGCGAATAAATTGCTTTTCCGAAACTATTATAAACTATTAAATCTCCATTTTTTAGATTTTCATTAGAATTTAAAAACTCGACAACAAAATTTTCAGAAGATGGATTGGGGTGAACAACGATGCGTTCAAAATCTTTTGCATCATAAGAAACCGAAGATGGGTCTCCTATAGACTTGGTCGTCAAAGTCATATCATCAAAATTGAAGCCATCTCCATGAGAAAATCTATCCGAAATAAATCTAAATCGAATATAAACTGATGTTGACCCTATGTAATCACCTAAATCAATTTCTTCTTGCACCCAATCACTTTGGGCATCCCATAAAGGTTCACCTTCGTCCTGTCGATTCGTGCCAGACTTAGTGTACAACCCACAAACTGGCGCGTAGTTCTGTCCATCTGTAGAAGCTAAAATCTGGGCATAATCAAAGCCTTGCTCAATATCCCATTTTGCCCAAAAATTGAGACGTGCCTTTTCAACAGTTGACAAATCAAATGGCTCGGTCAATTGAAGTAAGGAATTTTCATTACGGCCATAATTTCCGTTTGGCGAATCTCCTATCGAAGAAGGTGCGGAATAAAAATGCTGTTCATCTACACCCCATTCGCCAGTTGTAGCCCAATTGTCGAAGTTGTTTGCGTTATCAACAAAATCAGGTGGATTGCTATTTCCTTCAAAAATTTTGGTAATAGTATCTCTCCAAGACACTTCTGAACTACTAACCGTCAGTACAAATTGTAGTTCTGTACCGTCCAAAATATCCGTTTTCAAATTATAAGAAATGGAGTCTAATACTTTTTCATCTGCATTTAATTGATAGGATCGGGTGTTTCCTACCAGGAGTACCTCGGAGCTAATTCCTTCCAAACTAACCGTCAACGTACCAGCGGTCTGACCTGCTCGTGTCAATTCATAATTAATAAATCCATCTTGGTTTGAAATTTTCAAATCTGACAATTCTCTAATCCATCCAAATTCGTGAGGAATGAAGGCACTCACCATGTTTTGCCAAACATTCGCCCGGCAATTTGGGATAATTTCACTTGGATCTGTCCAAAAATAAGAACCAACTTCTGGCGTCATGGAGTAAATATTTTCTTCGCCATACATCCAATCATCGGCGTCACCGTTGACAGTATAACCTACCGTTTCTGAACCTGTACCATCTTTGTAGTTATTTTGTAAAACCATGGCTTCTCCTATGTTTCTGAAAGTGGTTGAATCATCTGTTAGCATATCAGAAAACCCCCATGGATAAATCAGCAAATTGCCATAAGCATGGTAATTTAAAGCCGTCGTAAAATCATGTTCTTCACAAAAGAAATTGATGGCTTGTGTCTCTGGTTCAGAAGCAGGGGATGGGCCTCGATAGACTTCACTATCGGTTGACGGCGAAGATCCTATATCATCAAAACCCCATTCGTAGGCATAGTTTCGATTGAGGTCAACGCCAAATTCTCCGTCTTGGTTATCTCTTCGATTTTTGCGCCAAAGACCACCACCTTCTGGGTTTGTAAATTCGTTGTATAAATAGCCATCTGGGTTGAGACATGGCACGAAGTACAACTCCGTATTATTGAGCAGGTAGGTTACCCATTCTTCTTTTTCATAATTTTCTAAAACATACCACATGAAGAAAATGAGCTGTGTCATGCTCATCGGCTCCCGTGCATGGTGTAAGGCAGTGTAAAGTATTTCAGGTTCGTTTTCATCTATCTCTGCATTGTTGGAAAGGCGGAGCCAAAGTATCTCATTTTCATCGTGTGTCAGAAAATTACCAATTGGCTTTGCTTCAGTGATGAGATTCGGAAATTTGGCTTTCATATCTGCCAAAATGTCCAATAGATCTTGGTATGTATAGTATCCGCCTCCATAATCACCTAAACTAAAATTGGTAGGAATTTCATAATCCCGAACGGTAGAGCCAGCGCCACCTTCACATTCTACACGTCTGTTTTTAACGTTTTTATTTCTAAAATACTCATTCCAATCTTCAATCAAAATTTTGGTTTGAAAACCAGCAGCATGAATTTTTTCAAGTTCTTTATCAGAAAAATAATTTCTTAAATAACGATTTGGAACATACTCCCCATGATCAACTTCCAAGCCTAAAGAAGCCAATTCTTCAATTGTTTTTCCATCTTCTAAAAGGACGGAAACCAGCGAATATTGTGTGGTGGTTTGAGCAGATAAATGAAAAGTAAAAAAGACAAAAATTGTAAATAAAGTTAGTTTTTTCATGTAAGGAGTGTTTATTCATTTTTTAAAAACAAAAAAAAATCCTCTGTGAATTTCAGTGTTATTTCAATGAGATTCACAGAGGATCGTGGAAGTTGGTAACTTAAATTATTTTACAATAATCAACTGTTTTCTACCTAAGAATTGGCCGTCTTCAATTATCATAAGATAATTTCCTGGTTGTAACTGAAGGTCAAAATTCTTTTCAAGTAATGAGGTTTGTTTTGCAAATTTCTCTTGATAAACTAATCGCCCTACTACATCAAATACGCGTGCAATCATCAATCGGTTGGTTGGTTGATTCATTTTCAAGGTAACGTTGCCACTTGACGGGTTTGGATTGATTTCAAAAAACAATCGATTGGATAAATCATCAAGACTCGAAGTTGTAATTGTTTCCGTAATCGAAACCTCACAATTATTACCATCTCTAACCGTAAACAGATGGTCACCATCAGTCAAATCAACAAACATATTTGAAAAAGTGAATGGATTTGAATCTACTTTATATCTGTAGGGAGGAACACCATTTGCAATCGTAATTTCTACATTGTTGAAATTTATGTCAGCCGTAGCAACCATTGGATAGTTCGGAATCGCTTCTGCAACAAATGTATATTGAAAACCTGCTGCATCCATCACATAATACGTCTGATCACCAGAGGGAAGATTTGTGAAAACATTTCCTGAATCGAAATTGGTTCCATCCAACGAATAGGTGTAAGGAGCTAAGCCTCCAGAAGCAATGACCTCGACTTCTGTTCCATTCACACCAGAACAATCAACCGTTAAGTCAACTCTTGCTTGGACTGCGCTGAGGCTAAAAGTTCCTGTTTTGACACATCCATTGGCATCACGTACAACGACTATGTAATCTTGGCCAGATTCAAAATTAACAATTGAATTATCAGTAGTGTAGGTTCCGCCATTGAAACTATACTCATAAGCACCAGTTCCGCCCGTCGCATTGAAAGTCATGGTTTCATTGGCAAAGGTAGGCGCACCTAAAACCAATAAATTTGGTTCGACCAACTCAATCTCAAAAGTCTCGACAAATTCTCCTGCATCTTTTACATAAAAAGTATAATTACCTGCTCCCAAATTTGAGAACACATTGCTTTGTTGATAAACTAAGCCATCTAAACTATACGTAAACGGTGCAAATCCTCCAGAAGCCATCAATGTGACGATTCCGTCATTTTCTCCGTTACATTGAACAGGAGTTGTGATAACGCCCGAAAGACCCAATACGGCTACATTGATAGTAGCATTGGAAGTCACGACACACCCATTGGCATCTTTTACATAAATTGTATAATTACCAGAAGTATTATTTCTAAAAATATTACTTCCCTGATAGGTCATTCCATCAAGACTGTATTCTAAGGGCGCCATTCCGCCATTGGCAGAAACAGTGATATCGTAACCAGTTCCCATCGCAGTTGCATTGATTTGGGAAGGTTGACTGATATTGATATTTCCAGAAGTTTGGGTAAAGTTATCGGCGTCTCTGGTCGTTACGGTATAGTTACCAGGAGCAAGGTTTTCAAAACGATTGCTCGCTTGGAAGTTCCCATTGTTCAATTGATATTGATA
Organism: uncultured Saprospiraceae bacterium; assembly: GCA_938010715.1. Lineage (GTDB taxonomy): Bacteria > Bacteroidota > Bacteroidia > Chitinophagales > Saprospiraceae > JAGQWW01. The sequence goes on along the minus strand of CALLVG010000014.1, from coordinate 5,326 downwards.
AGGAGCCGTTCCGCCTGCACCCGTCGCTTCAATGATTCCAATATTTTCATTAAAACAGATATTGTCTTGCACCACGTTGGCTGAGATGGTTACGCGATTGACTGCAACTGTAGTATTTTCCGTAAGGACACAATCGTTATCATCTTTGACGGAAACTAAATAGTTTCCATTTATTAAATCTGTGAAGGTGTTATTGGTTTGAAATGCACCACCATTGATGCTATATCTCAAAACACCAGTTCCCCCAGAGGCAGTAACAGTGACCATATTGCCTGTGGTCGAAACATTCATCACAATTGGTGCTGGATTGGTTACTATTATTTGATTGGTATTCACCTGAAAACCATCAGAATCAAAAATTGTAACGACATGCGAACCTGCCCACACATTTTCAAAAACATTACTCATCTGAGCTGGTAATCCATTAAGACTGTATAAGTAAGGAGCCGTTCCGCCAGCTACGTTTATTTCTACACGAGCATCATTGGCATCGGTACAGGTGATGTCATTGAGCAAAGTCGCAGATGCTACTAAACTATTCACTGCAACGACTGCTGAGGTAGAAGCAAGACAACCGTTTGCATCGCGTACAACGATGTCATAGGCGCCATTGGCAACATTCATAAACACGTTTGACATCTGAAAATTAATACCATCTAAGCTGAATTCATAAAAGGCCGTTCCGCCTGAAACTGAAATAGAAACCACATCATTCATCACATTATTACCAGCAGTCAAAAGCATTGGTTCGCTGATCGTGATAGTTGCTGCAGTTTGTTCAAATCCATTTGCATCGCGAATCATCGGTATATAATCTCCTGGTGTCAATTGATCAAAAACATTATTTGATTGAAAAGTACCACCATTCAAACTATACTCAAATGGAGGTGTACCTCCAGAACCATTGATGGTAATTTGACCATTATTCGCTCCGTTGCAAAGAATCATTCTAGTCTGACTGGCTGTTACAGCTACGGTATTGAATTCGATATTTATATTAAAAACCTGATTGGATAGCCAGCCACCTGCTGCATTGAAAAGGTCAAAAGTAAAAGCATCGTTGGCTAAAGTGCCGCCATTGTGTTGATACGTTAAGTTATTATTATCAATATCAGCTTGCGTAAAAGTACTTCCTACGCCAATCGCAACACCTCCCAATCGGAGGGTTCCTTGGGTTACGTTTCGACGAATTTGGAAAATAATATCTGAAGGAGCATTTCCAACAGAACTTCCCATCAAAAGATTCGCAGCAACAAGACCTGATTCGTTTTGATTGACATCTAACGCTTGATTAGTCAGCAAATCTGGAATGACTAATGGTGCTAAAGTTTGACAAATTTCAATTTGCCAATCTACAAGCGCTCCTCCATCTAGATCTGCAGCATCCGCAAACTCTAATGTCCATTCACCTTTCGGATTTTCGTTGGCTAAAGTGCCCAATGAACCTACAGGCTGATAAACCCCTTCGATAGCAAAAGCCCCTGTATTGCAAGTGGCCTCGAAATCAACATCTGTCAACGCTGCATCGTCGTCAAAAATCACTCGGATTCCATCTTCGCTACAACCTGTTGAGATAGCAGGAAAACTAGGCCTATCAAACAATTCCACCTCTGTACCAGCTGGAGAAATTAATCTTGCAGACAAATCACCAATCCAAGTATGGTCAAATTCAACGAGGACATTTGTTCTAAAAATATTTCCATCGTTTGGAATCGTTAGCATCTCTGTATAAGTAGCTGCTTCTGGAATATTGATTGTCGCAGGCAAGTTGGAACTTTGATAAGCAGTACATGCCTGTTGCAAGGTTTTAAAAGCAAATATTTCGGTCATCGCACCTACGCCACATAGGTTGGTAGGTGTTACTCTCCAATAGTAAATTACTCCGAAATCTAAGTCCAAATCTTCAATAGAGAATACAGTTGTATTCACTGTTTCGGATGCTACTATGGTGCTACCAAATGCAGGTGAAGTCGCAACTTCTAAAAGGTAAGTATCGGCATCTGAATTATCACTCCATTGCAATTCTTCATTTAAAGAAACTTCCATCTGACCATTAGTTGGTGCAGCAATAGCAAGTGCTTGTGGTACTCCATTATAAATCGTCAACTCTAAATCGACTGAATTTGTTTTTGAAGGCGTTGTACCTGTAAGCGTCATGGGGTAAACCCCCGAAGCAACATTCTCTAATCCAGCAATAGTCAATTGACTACTCCCAGGAGGTGTAATTGAGTTATTTGAAAAATTAATAGCAGCACCAGATGGTGCGTTTGATAAATTAAGCGCTATCGGTTCGTCAAAGTTTAATAAAGAAGTAAACTCAATATCAAAAGTAACGCCCTGATCACTACATACCGCTTTATCTGTTTCAGCTACTGTCATGAAAAATGTCGGCTCAGGTGGATATTCAATTGAGAAATTTTCATTAGAAATATCGAAAAAATAATTATCGGAGCATTTTACCATAATTCTTGCTTGCTCTGTTAATAATTCAGGCACAACGATATCGTGTTGTCCATCGTTGGCAACATTAGCAATCAAAAGCATGTAGGTCAAACCTCCATCCAATGACAAGAGGATATCAACATCAGCACAACTGACAGGTGCTTGGTCGGTATTCGCTACGTCCCAGGATACACGACGTGTTTCTCCGATCAACCATGTTTGAGAATCGTCATTTGGCGCCTGTACTATAAATGGTCCAGCACTATCATCAAAAGTTAATTGAAGATCATCTTCATCAACACATCCATTTCCTGGAGCATTGTCTCTTACCACAAATCTAAAATCCATATTCCTACTAACCGATGGCAACACTTCCCAAGTTGGGGTTACATTATTTACCAAATCATTTAGGTTAGGAAAATATCTTTCAGGAGTCTCGTCAGGGTTAATAAATCTAAACATTGGACCAACAGCATTTGTCGGTCGTGGAGGCATAGCTCCAATCTCTGGATCCATTTGCTCCCAAGTGTAAGTCAATGTACTATTGCCATCATCTTGCGCCGAACCTCCCAAGACAAAAGGAGTAGAAACTGGAAGTATTTTATCTTCTCCTGCTACAGCAGTAGGGTTGTTATTTCCAGTTTGTGTCTTTATGGCGCAACCATCTCCTCTTGTTGTTATAAAATCATAGACTTCCATCAAACTCTGTGCATGAAAGAATGGATCCGCTTGTCCAGTAGTTCCTAAATTAGGTGCACAAATTCCGATATAACTCATAATCGTGGAACCACTACCTGGCTCCATTGCATTTCTTGAACTTCGATTATTGCCGCAGGCGTTATTAAAAGTATGATTCGCATCAAATTGATGACCTAACTCATGACAAGCATATTCTACCCAAAATGGATCGCCTGTTGGGTTTGGCAAACCAGTCGCTCCTTGTGCTTTATTAGCATTATTACAAACAACTCCTAAACTTGCTAAGCCTCCATCTCCGGTACAGAAAATGTGACCGATATCGTAATTGTCATTTCCAATGACATCATCACAAACCTGTTGATTGGTGGACAACATTCCGCCAGTTACAGTATTGCCAAATGGGTCACTACTCGGATTTAAGTAAATAAGCTTATCGCTATCTGCAACCAATTCTAATGTGACAGAAAAATCAATTTCAAAAATACTATTTATTCGATTAACTGCTTTTACCAATTCAGCCAAAACCAACTCTACTGTTCCACCATGAAAAGCACTATATTCCCCATTGGCTGTCAAAGCCAATCTATATTTTCTAATCTGACAATCACCACCTCGCATTTGTAGTTGCTCATCCGAAATCAAATCTTTTACGACTTGCTCATGTGCTTCTACTTTACATTTGTAATCAAATCCTTCCTTTTTCTCAAAGTCTTTTCTATGGTAAGAAATGTAATGGTCTGTATCTGATTTTGAATAAGTATCAATATAATTGCTTCCTGTTCTGGCAGATTTCACCACTGCATGAAAGCCGCTTGGTGAAGTACCAAATCGGACATAAGCTGTCGGATCATCAATACCAAAACCAGCATAAGTTTTGATAGAAGGATACTTCGCAGCCAAATCAGGATGCATCACCGGCGCCTCATATATTTTGAAAACCTGATTGGTTCCATCAGGCATTGGAAAAGTCATCAATAAGTTAGATTCCATTCCATTGGATAGATCCTTAATTGTGGCTTGATTCAATACATTTTGCATCGCCGACTTGTCCAATTTAACTGTCCGATATTTGTTGGGAATAATTGGTCGCTCCACTTCTGTTCGAAACTGAACATTTGTCTCTTTAAAATCCGTCCAAGGGAAATCGGCTTTTTGTCCAAAAACGGAACTAAACGCAAAAAGGGCTGTTATTACAATCAGAAATTTTTTCATTAAAACTGGATTACTCGGTTCGAAAAATTATACTTAGGATTCATTATTGAATCTTTACCACTACGCAAAATGACGCGTTATTGTTTTAATACCAAAAATAGTGTCGAAATTTGTTAATTATTTGGGAAAATCAAATCAATCAAAAGTATAATTTTTCAAAAAAGGAATTATTTATAATATCATTGTTCGTCTTTTCGGAGTCCGAACTTTTTTAATTTTATTAAAATCTGTTTTAAAAATGTCATTAGAAACAAAAATTGCAGGAGATTTGAAAACTGCAATGAAAGCAAAAGACCAAGTTGCATTGAGAGGAATTAGAGCTATCAAGTCCGCTATTATGTTATTAAAAACGGATGGAAGTGGTACAGAAATCACTGACGAAGTAGAAATCAAATTACTTCAAAAATTGGTCAAACAGCGTAAAGAATCCCTCGATATTTTCGAGAAACAAGATAGAGCAGATCTTGCTCAAAAAGAAAAAGAAGAAATCGCTATCATCGAAAGATATTTACCTGAGCAAATGGGTGAGGCTGAACTGGAAGGTGTTTTAAAAACCATCATCGAAACCACCGGCGCGACTTCCATGAGAGACATGGGTAAAGTCATGGGAATGGCGTCAAAACAATTGGCTGGAAAAGCTGATGGAAAAATGATTTCTCAGGTAGTGAAGAAGTTACTTGGGTAAGTTAAATGGCTTCATGGTTAAATTGTTTTATGGTTTAGGGAATGGGTAAAAATATTTTCACTATGAAGAAGGTGATGTCTTTGGGGAAAATCCAGCGAGAGACGAAGTATAAGTGCTTTTACTTTCTTCATCAAGTTATGGCTTCAATTTTTGGCTACCATACAAAAGAGATTTTAGTGGAAACTATCCCCCTTTGGAGGGGGTGCCCGTAGGGCGGGGGTGGATTTTTTTGCTAAAATTAAAAAGTCCACCCCCTTAATCCCCCTCCAAAGGGGATAGTTTTCACGC
>CALLVG010000013.1 GCA_938010715.1 uncultured Saprospiraceae bacterium | reverse complement strand
GAAGAAAACAAAAAGAAATGCGAGTGCTGAAAAAAGAAAAATCTTTTTCATAATTTTAATTTTTAATTAAGTTTAAAAAATTGGCTGCTGCCATCCGTCCGCAAAATGGGTTGGCGGTAGCCTTTCGTTAATATATTGAGCATTGCTTGGTATAGATAGCTACTGGACTTACCTACACGCTACAAAGCGAACAACCAAACTTGATAGTAAAGCACGAATTAGTTAAAACTTAATAGGGTATAAATTGGTGTCTTTAATTTATTTTTGATCTTGTTTTAATTTTCACTCCGTCAAATGTATGCTTTTTTTTCAAAAGAAATAGAATTTTTTTTTGAAAAAGATATTCTACACTCAAACCAATATCAAAAAAAAAACGCCAACCATTTATGCAAATCAGGCACTTCCGACTTTCGCCAATTACCCACAGTTTTGGTAACGATATATTGCGAAGGTAAGGTCAAATCCTTTCGGAAACAAAAGAGTTTTAAGAAAAAGTATTACCGAATCAAACTAACATCTCCAGAATAGTTGACAACTTCTCCATTCGGAAACTCAACCGAAATTTGATAGGTGTAAACACCAACGTTTAAATTTGAACCAGTCCACCAGTTGTTAGTATCTAAATAATCAAAATCTTTTGCCTGATAAACCAGATTGCCCCAGCGGCCATAGACCGATAAGTTTTTAATTTTTGAAGGACTTAGATGATTGGGAAAGTAAATTCTAAATTCATCATTGATGCCATCATTATTTGGAGAAAATGCACTGGGAATAAATGGTGCTCTGTTATATTTTACATCAACAATCTTGGATAATTGACAACCATTCTCATCGGTTAAAATGACTTCTAAAGTAGAAGGTGATAATTGACGAGAAGTTAAAACAGGATTTGGACAATCTATGCAAGAAAGGTATTCCGCTCCTGACCATTGAATCTTATAATCATTTGAAATATTATTGTTGAAGGTGTAATTACCATCAGAAGCAACCAAAATCGAGTCTTCAATTTCGGCAATGATGCCTGGATATGCTTTGACCTCAAACAGTACCATTGAATCACATTGGTCGGAACGTTGAACGGCATAACTACCACTCTCATCTTGAAAATACGATTGACCATATACCGAAATGGGCTGCTCAGGACAAGTGAAAACTTCTAAAGTTGAACTATCCAATGGTGTAACGTTGACATAATTCATAATAATAGAATCACAGCCATCAATGGTGAAAAGGGTATCAATATAAAGTCCTTCTGCTTCTGCCATTGAACCATCGGGGAGTGGGATGTTTTCGCCTTGGCAGATGGTGTGTTCGTATTGGTTGGCGACGGTTCCTTGAGCAATTTGGACGGCGTAGGCGATGATATTTAAAGCGAGGACATCAGCATTGTTATTTATCTCTGGACCTCTTGATATTTCACCTCCTCCAATAATAAAAATCCCAATATCACTAACCATAATATCATTTGTAGCTTTATCAAGGAGGATGGATGGAGAACCATTTTTATCTACACCTAAAATCTCAATAGAATCTTGTATAGGTGTTTTAACAAATACACCATGGAAACTAGAACGATTTTGCTCGAAAGTTGGAATATTTCCAAATATGCCATTAAAAACTGGATTAGGAAATATACTATTTACTGGCCCTCCTAAATTTTCAAAAGTATCCCTTGTTTCGTATCCCCAAATGTTAGCTTCCCCTTGTGTCAATATTGCAATGTTATTAGTACATTTCTCCGACCACACTTTGATTTCTTCTAAAACTCCTTTTGGAAAGCCTGTTTTTGTATGATCTCTCCAATTCCAGAGAGTATCAATAGGGAATGAACCTGTAAAAAATATATCACATCCATAGTCTTCAATTTGATTTGAGGTACTTGGATAAGGGAGTTTTTTTAGTTCTAAGTTGGCTTTTATGTTTCCGGATATTCCAAATAATGATTCGTTTTTAATCTTTTGGATTAACCCATCATTAAAAAGACTATTATCTAAAATGTGTCTACAGTGATCGTTTGTTGGAGGACAAATATCTTCTTTTGAGTAGTAGCAGATTGAAATAGGATTCTCTGTATTACAAGAACACTGGTTTTGCCCCCATAAAATTACAGGTATAAATAAAAAACATATTATATAAAGCATTTTGAAAAAATGCATCTTATAAAAATTAAAATGAGTTAGAATATTATTCAAAGAGTTCTAAAAACAAAAAAATGTAAAGTATTGCGACAATCACTAAAAATACTCTAAAAAGCAGAAGGTATTCTCCTGTTTTACTATGAAAAAGATACATACTCCACGTTATTAAGGATAAATTAATAAATTCTGCTAAGATTGAGTAAAGGCCCTCTGATTTCTTACTTATTAGTAAAAATATGCAGGATAAGAATAAAAGGATGAATGCTTTTTTATTTTTCATTTAGAAATACGTTGTCATTCTTTAGAGTGATTCATTCGGCCAATTATAGAAAAATCGTGTATTTTCATCAGAAAAAAGTGAATTTTTCTATTAATGACCAAACGAATCACAAATATCTAAATTATCTTACCAGCCACAGCAATCATTAGCTGCAGCGATAGCAGCAGCACAACCGTCGCTAAAAGCTTGGTCTCCTGCATCAGCACATTCTTGTGCTTCTGGTATATTTACAATAATTCCAAGGATGCCACCAATAACGCTAGCAGGAACTGCTCCTATGCCACCAATTTCCCAAGTTAATACACCTCCTGCAGCACCTGCATAAGTAATCCAATCACTGACGTCAAGGAAATCTTTAGTGCAGTTCCAAAAATCTTTAAGCGCAGTAGTCCATAGTGTATTCATGTCAATTGACCACTCTGCAAGACACACGTAGTAATTTGGACAAGTGATAGATGTTCCATCAAGTAGGTGAACAGTCCAGTTGTAACCACACCCGAACAATATATAATGTTCGTAATCTCCATAATTTGGAATTTCATCTCCTAAAATAACACCACCACCATCTATAGAACTAATCCATTTTGCTATTTCTTCTATGTAGAGGTCTCCAGCTTTCCTTATAATTTCATTTAAACTCACTTTTTGATTTTTCCTTTAATTCAGGATAGTCAAGTAAAAGGCTATTTAATGGATTTAGTATTAGGAAAATTTCATGAGCAAAAGACTCTTCTGTTGTTCCAAGAATATTTAGTGCCTGATTCATTTCTTCTTGAGACGTATTATCATTAGAAATTTCTTTAAGAGTGCTTAATTCTCCAGGAGAAAGGTTGCTCACGTTAAACCTATCAGTTCTTATTGTTCTAACGACATTATCAATGAACATTTTGAAGTTCTTGTTTTGAGCTAAGTCTTCAGGAGTAACTGAACTTCGAGAGGAAATAACACCTTCTTTTGCTGTTTGAGGTGAAATTGGCTTCTCCTTCTGACAAGAGAAGAAAACAAAAAGAAATGCGAGTGCTGAAAAAAGAAAAATCTTTTTCATAATTTTAATTTTTAATTAAGTTTAAAAAATTGGCTGCTGCCATCCGTCCGCAAAATGGGTTGGCGGTAGCCTTTCG
>CALLVG010000012.1 GCA_938010715.1 uncultured Saprospiraceae bacterium | reverse complement strand
TGGAAGTTCCTTTATTATTCAAAGGAAAAATGGGAGACGACAAAATGAAAGGATACCTCATTGCTGGTCCATCTGTCGGATATACAATTGACGGCCAACTTACAGCCACAGCAAGAGCAATTCTTGAATTTCAAGTTGCAGACCAAGATTTAAATCTTAATCAAATTGGATACGAAAGATTTGAAGTAGCAGGTATCGTTGGTGGTGGTGCAGAAGTAAAAATCCCTTCTGGAAAATTATTCATGGATGCACGTTACCAGTTTGGGTTCACGGAGCTTTATGACATTCCAGTTTTCAACGAAAAAATAAAAAATAGAGGGGTCAGCCTGAATGCAGGTTATATGATGACCTTCTAAATAAAATATAGGTTAGTTTTAAAATTGGAGGAAGCGGAAGTGACGAAAGTCGCTTCCGCTCTTTATTTATAACGTCTTTATAGCGCCATGCTTTAGCTTGGCGAAAAGAGTAAAATACATTTTGGCTTTAGCGGCACATTTTGCAAGATGTTCGGCTAAAGCCTTTACACTTATCCATTAACTCCGCACTAAAGTGCGGAGATATGAACCGTTTAAACTTGACAGATTAAACTGTAATTATTTTTAGCATAAAGTCTTATTTTTGCGTAATCATGGAATTTATCATTAAAACGCCGGAAGAGTTACCAGCATTAGTAGATCAATTACTAACCTTCGCAGGCGATCGAAAAAAGTTCTTCCTTATTGGAGATTTAGGAGCAGGTAAAACCACTTTTACAAAAGCGATTTGCGAAAAATTTAAAGTAAAAGAAATGGTTTCCAGCCCAACCTACTCGTTAATCAACGAATATGCCTACCTTGATAAGTCAGGAGCAGAAAAACTGATCAATCATATTGATTTGTATCGTTTGAAAGATATTGATGAAGCGATTAATATCGGAATTGAGGACTATTTGTACAATGAGGACTATTGCTTTATTGAATGGCCGGAAATTATCAAACCAATTGCTCCTGAAGACGTAATTACAATTCAATTTGAATTACTGTCTGATTCCTCGCGAAAAATTTTATTTTTGTAAGGAAAGAGGTTAATTTCAGAAATCATCCCAACTAAAAACTATAGTAAACCTGTATGAGCGACGAGAAAAAGCGCATCCACATTCCCCAATCTTTGATGCAGGGGCAATATAGTACTCAAGAGCAATTGCTTGAGGTCAATAAAGATAGCCAAAAGTTATTTATTGGCGTACCGCGCGAAAGTATTCTTCAAGAAAATAGAGTTGCGTTAGTTCCGATTACAATTAAAACTTTAGTTGGAGCTGGTTTTAGAGTATTGATTGAATCTCAGGCAGGAATCAAATCTAATTTCACAGATAATGATTTTTCGGAAGCAGGTGCAGAGATTGTTTTTAGCCGAAAAGATGTTTATCAAGCTGAAATCATTTTAAAAGTCGCTCCTCCTACCCTCGAAGAAGTTGAGTTGATGCGTCCAAATCAAATACTGATTTCGCCACTTCACTTGCCGCTACTTTCAGCGGAGTATATCAATAAATTAAAGGAAAAACGTGTCATCGCACTTGCGATGGAGTACATTCAAGATGACTCTGGTTATTTCCCAATCGTAAGGATTGCCAGTGAATTGGCAGGCATGGCTTCTATGCTAACAGCTGCAGAGTTGTTAGCAAAAGGCAAAGGCGTTTTACTCGGAGGAATCTCAGGGGTTCCACCTGCCAAAGTGGTTATTTTAGGCGCAGGTATGGTTGCGGAATATGCTATTCGTACAGCCATGGGATTGGGTGCAGATCTCCGAGTTTTTGACAATAATATCTATAAACTCAAAAGGCTTCAAGATCAAGTTGGAAGGAAACTATACACTTCTTCCATCAATCCAATTTACCTCGAACGACAATTAAAAACGGCAGATGTGGTCATCGGAGCAATACATTCAACTGAAGGTCGTACGCCCATGATCGTAACCGAAGATTTGGTTATGAAAATGAAAAAAGGCTCTGTTATTGTTGATGTGAGTATTGATCAGGGTGGCTGTTTTGCGACTTCTGAAATCACTTCATTGGATCAACCTACTTTTATAAAACACGATATTCTCCATTACTGTGTTCCAAATATCGCTTCCAAATATCCACGAACCGCTTCTGTTTCTATGAGTAACATCATGACTTCCATTTTTATGGATGCAGCAGATATGGGCGGTGTTGAAAAGCTACTTTTAGAGCATTTTGGTTTAAGGCACGGGGTTTATGCTTACAAAGGCTCTTTGGTCAACGATTATATTGGAAAGCGATTTGGTATTAAGTCTACTAGTTTGGAGTTGTTGATTGCTTCGTCGCGGTCTTAGATACTTTTGCTTTTTTGTACAAAAAAACCATTCTCGTTATAGTTTTATCGGGGTCGGAACTACGTCCCTTTCTCAATCTATCTTGATTTTTTTCTACAAACGGGGTCAGTCCTACGGACTTTCAGTTATTAAAATCCACTTCTAATCCCCATATAATTCAACAAATGCTTCGAAGCACCTGCCTCAACCAAAGCGGATCGCAATTCCATAAAAGTATCCATGTCAGGCATATTTTTACGCTCACGAACATCTTCGTCTGTCATATTTGAAGTTAAAATTGCTTGCAATTCTGGGTTGTGGTGTGCCAATTGAATCAACTCCGTCGCATACATATCTACCATACCTTGAGGCATTGGCATTCCTCTTCTTCCTCCAAAAAATACTTTTAGAATCGGCATAAAAACATTTGCTTTCGGTGCTTTTATCAAATCAGATTCTTTTGGAAAAAATTTAGAATCCAATGCATCGGCTGCTTTTAGACAGCCGTTACCAAAATACTTTTTCGCATCCTCGAACCCACCTAAATACGCGGATTTAAAAAGTCCATGACGAACGGCTTCTACTTGCTTCCATGTGCCTGAGATACCAGCCTCATCTAATTCTTTTCTAAATCGTTGAATCCACAACGCTGCTGCTGCTGCAATTTGTGGTGTCGCCGAAGAAGTTCCGCCTCCGCTCAATGACCACCACTTTGTTTTTTCATTTGCGCCAGTACGAGAAGCCCAGGGCAAATTGGGCGTATAAGCAGCCATAGAATAACCCATCAAACTGGAAGGTCCATAATTACCTTGCATATATTCTGAGTGAGAAAATCCATCTTGATTCTTTGGTTTCTCACATGGATTCGCCTCAAAAACATAGGGATAATCGTTGCAAGTAACGCCGCAGGCCGCTATCACTCGCTCCCAACGAGCGGGGTATAAAAGGCATTTGGGTAAAAATGATTTTGGACCTTTTACCCAACTATTTCCAGCAGCAGAGACGATGGTCACGCCATTTTCATACGCTCGATTGACCGCTCTCGCCCACTTGATGGAAGGAATGCCAGCCATCGACATCGTCACCACATCGCAGCCAATATCTGTTGCATAATCAAGTGCTTCTGCAAATGCAGAAGTCTTTATCAATGCCACACTATCTGCCAATCGAATTGGTACAACTTCAGCCAACGGCGCACCTCCAAAATCATCATCGAATTTCACTTTTCCATCAAAAGAATCCACTTTTCCACCTGCTAAAAT
>CALLVG010000011.1 GCA_938010715.1 uncultured Saprospiraceae bacterium | reverse complement strand
GGCAACAATGGCAACAATGGCAACAATGGCAACTTGCCCTCTACTCTTTAACCAATTTCCTAACCCAGACCCCGTCTTCATTTTCTATTTTCAAAAAGTAAATTCCTTTTGAAAAAGAGGATAAATCAATGGTCTTTGGAGCATCAATTTTATTTTTCAAAAGAACTTTTCCATTTAAATCCAAAATCGAAAGTTGATAGTTATTCGAATTTGAAAAATTAATATTTACCAACCCATCAGTTGGATTTGGGTAAAGGATCAAATCATTTATATCTCCAATATTTTTAGTTGAACTGGGGGTACACTCGCCAAAAAGATTTCCATCCATCCATGCCAACCGGTTTCTAATATTGGTTTTGAAATAGGTAATCTCCTCTTCGAAAGAACCAGTCACCACATTATTTGGCCAAACATATTGATTGAGAATTGGCCATCGTTCATAATTTCTATCAACCGCATCGCCAAGTACTGCAACCTGTTCATCTATAAATTGAAAAATAGAATCTTTATGAAATGGTCCTTCGCGTAACTCCTCCCAACGACATTTTAAAATGCGTGTAAACTCATCATCGTTCAACATTTTTATCCACCAATTTGGATTGCCATTCCCACAATGCTCGTAATACATCCAGCCTGTCACATCCGCAACATTGCAGTATTCTGAATTACCAAAACTGAGATTAAAGTCCCAAACTGGACCAGCATGAATCAACCCTCCATTCGTAATTTTCTTTTTATGAAAATAAGAACTGATACGATAAGCATCTACATTTTTGGAAAGTTCAGCGTGAATAAAATGCTCTGCAAATGAGGTGAAATCAATAAATCGATCGTAAGATTTTATATTGTTATTAAATTGGGGACTATTGACTGCCGTTTCAAAACTATCAATATAAGATTGCAAATAAGTTGCCTGCTCTGGTTGAATATTATTTCGGTTAGGCGAAACAAATTGGTACCTTATTTTTTCATTTTGATTATTGACAGGGTTGTAATTTGACTCCCAATCTGCATCGCCTTTATCAATTTTAAAAACATAACCACCCGTCAATTCTTCTCCTTCAATATCTTCGTTTTTAAGATTAGCAATATCAACTCGATTTTTGTCTCTTTTAATTTTTTCCATTAAAATATAAACTCCTCGATAATCACCATTGACCATCAATTCCACATAACGAGTTCGGCTGGCATACTGCCCCATCTTCCGAGCCAAGTGCATGGCTAACACATTGCGCATCAAGGTTTTATCAGAATATGGCCCATGCAAAATCCAATCTTCTTCCGCAGGAAAACCTAAAAAAGAAGTATCAATATCATTGCCATTCAAATCGACAGTTTCAAAACCATAACCTACTTTTGGAAAAAAGAACAAAGAACTTTGTCCTCGTAATTCGACCATAATATCTCCATCAAATTCATTGCCTGATGCCGTAGAATTATTTAAAGTTCCATCTTCATTCCAGATGATTTCTAATCGACCTGGCACCTTTGGTTCATCGACGAGCGGTTCAGTTGATGATATTTTTAAAATAGGCAAATGAGACATAAAAGGTCCTGGCTCATAAAACCAAGAAGGTGTTGGTCGGTAATCTCTTGACTCATCTTTGATACCCAATGAAAGAAAAAATATCGCACTCATATCCGAACTCGAAACGCCATCAAAATTATGAATTTGAACTGCCAATACGTTGCTACCATTTTTCAACAAATCTGCTGCATTACAAATTTCAAATCGCTCAGGTGCACCGCCTGAATACATTTGGGCTTCTCTCAATTCCGTAGCATTTTCAGTATTTCGCGGAGGTTGACCGATTAAATTCTTTCGTGCAATTTCTACCCCATTTAAATAGGCGACAAATCCATCATCAAAATCAGCATCCAACAACGCACCTTCGATTTTTGAAACATCAGTAATATTGAATTCTCGACGAATAAAAAGGGATACTGTTGGTTGAATTTCAGTTGCATCATCATCATCTCCATAACCAATTCCTCCAGGCCCAGTCAGCCAACTGGAAGCATCAAAATTTTCTTGAATCCATTGTGATGAAGGTTGTGCATCCCCCAAACGATATTGCCAAGCATCAGAAGCCAAAACCACTGATTCCCAGTGATTTATCATCTGATAATCAATCGGATCTTCAATACCAAAAACTAAATTTGGAAGTATAAAAAACAGGAAACTGATTATGTTTTTATTCATGGATTAAAGGTAAACATTTGAGCTTCAAAAATTGAGTAAAGGGTCACGTTATGGTTGTTCGTTTACTGATAAACTCTAACGTAATCGATCTCCATTTTCTGCGGTAACAGTTCAGGTTCTAAACCCATGGCGCCTCCCCAATTTCCACCATAAGCAACATTCAAAATTAAATAGAAAGGTTGGTCGAAAGGCCACTCCATCGAAGACTTTTGCTCATTTTCAAAAGTATAAAAATGTGTGTCATCAATGTAGGCGCGCCATTCATCTTCTTCCCATTCTAAAATATACGTATGAAATTTTTCATCTGATTCAGGTAGAAAATGTGTGGCTGATTTTTGAGTGTGAATCATGTGGTTATACGCACCTGTATGAGCAGTCGCATGAATCGTATCTTGATTATAACCAACATTTTCCATGATGTCGATTTCGCCACAGTTGGGCCATTGACCATAGGCTCTTCTGTTGGTTGGGAGCATCCAAATGGCTGACCAAATGCCTTTGCCAATTGGTAATTTTGCTCTTATTTCAAATCGCCCATATTTCCAATCTTCGATGCCCTGGGTCACCAATTTGGCTGAGGTGTAGTCGAAACTATCAATCTCGTCTTTATGGACTTCAATGATTAGATTTCCGTTTTCTACTCTTGCGTTTTTGGGTTCTTTTTCGGTGTAATATTGTAATTCATTGTTACCCCACCCGCATAGATTTGGGCAGCCGTTGCCGACACTGTAATTCCATTTGGAAGGATCAGGAAGACCATCCTTATCGAATTCATCTGACCAAACAAGTTTTGAAAATTTGGGTTGATCAGCGGTTTCTGAACAACTTGCTATAAATAAAGCCAACAAAAAGGAAAGTGGAAACTTCATAGAACATACATTATGAACCCAAAGACGCAATGACGCAATGACGCAAAGTTCTTCTCTTTGCGGCTTTGCATCTTTGCGTTCATCAAAAAAATGGGTTACTCCTTAAGTAATCGTTGAGAAAACAACTCGCCACTTTCAGTTGATATTTTCATAAAATAAGCTCCATCAACTTGCGCTGATAAATCTATTGTTCCAGAAAACTCATCACCATTTTCAACTTTTACCAATCGACCTAAAACGTCGTAAACTTCAATTTTAGAAATGTCGAAATTTTTCAAATTTTCTATCAAAAACAATCCATCACTTGGGTTAGGATAAACAGAAAATGCTCCAGCCGCATCTGCTTCTTCAACAGAGGTTACCAAATCAAACTCTACCCAATTGATGTTGAATTCTGAATCGGTCATATCCAAACGAAGTACTTGATTTCCTTGCGGAATAGTTGCGAAGAAATCTCTTGACGTTTCCCAATCTTGCCATCCACCTGTTGCATTAAAATTGGCAGCATGGAGCGTTTTTACACTTCCATCAGCCTCAACCAGTTGGAGATTTAAGCTACCTCCATTGTTCTGAGAAGCAGTTCTGTATCGCACTCTGAAAGTTCCGCCAGTGCTCACCTGCACATCATAATCACAAAAATCACCAGGAGCTAAAAAACCAATATTCTGACCTCCGCCAGTATCTGTTGTAGTTTCTAAAACAATACCTGTTTGACTCGAAAAATCTTCTGCTTGCATACGTCCTGGAATCGGAATTTTTGGAGAAATGGTATTTAAAACTGGAATTGAAGTGAAGTTTTGAAGATTAGAACCATCCGTTGAAACTAAGGACGAACCACTGTAATCCATCCGAATATTATCAGATACTTTGAAAGTATGATTAACATCAAAAATCAAAACACGTGCATTGTCAGGATGAATCGAAGCCGACAAAATGGTTATTGGAGCACTATTGACGCGCATCGCAAAATCATTTCTAAAAGAAGTCATAGGATCTGTCATCGGCTTGTTCAAGTTGAGTTGAACGGTGTTTTCATCCAACGTTACCGCAGATACATAATTTGCAGAAACGGATGACGCATCACCTGTTCGTGTAAATTCAAAACTACTCAAATTGATACCCGTCCCATCAGAAACGAAACGCATTTTATTGATGCCTTCTGTCAAAACGACGCCAGAGATTGTAGTGGTTTCCCAAGCATCCCATGCACCTGTGTTAGGTGCATCAACCTCGTCTGTCACTGCTCCTCCATCAATTTCTAAATGGAACTTTCCAGTTGAACCTGCAGAGGCTGTTCTTATTTTTATATCATAAACGCCCTCCTGCATGACGTTCAAACTGTATTGGATCCACTCCTCTTTATCAATCCAACCGACACTGAAACCGAGGGTGTTTTGACCATCAGTTGTCGGTTCAATATCTACGCCATCATTGCGATATGCCCAACCATTATTCCATGCCGTGAAGCTTCCTGTATTAACATGATAAGTCGCTACACCAGAATCTTCATACGCAACACCAGGACGCCCCATATCAAAATCCGCTGCATAAACTTTACCTGGTACTTCTAAATTTTTGAATGGTTTTGCTGTGTCATCATTCGGCTGTCGAAGCATTGCATCAAATACATCTCTTTGTATGAAACAGTTTTCAATTTTTAAATTTTCGGCCAATTCCATGAGGGTTGCTTTTGCAAATGCGGCATCAGGCTTAGTCCCTCCGTCTGTCCAATAGTCCAAAAGCGTTTGGTATTCAGGTGTCTTTTCAATAGACATCAAACCTGCAATGGATTCGATTTTTTTCTCTGGCCACCATGCCCAACCGATTCCATTATCTTCAAATAACTTGATGGCATCTCTAAACCATGCATTAGAGTTTTCTCCCGATTCCCCAAAATAAACAGGTACATCAAAATCTAATAATCTCGTTGCAAATTCAATATCAGATGGATTATTATAACTCCAATATTTATGTGGCCCATATGCCATGTTATCATCCCATGGCGGCGTCAAACCTGTAAAATCATTAGCAAACCAATTGCCTTCAATTATCAAAATATGTTCATCATCAATCGCTCGAATAGAGTCGGTTATTTCTTCATATAATTTGCGCAGCGCCGTTCCATTTGGCAAATCCCAGTTGGGTTCATTCAGCAAATCGTATGCGCCAACCCAAGGCTCGTCTTTGTATCGTTCAGCCAGTCTTTTCCATAATGCAACTGTTTTGTCCCAATTTTTTGGACTTTGCCAAAGAGAAGGTTTGCTTGGATCACGGTCAGAAATTTCAATCGCTTGACCTTGTCCTCCTGGTGCTGCATGCAAATCAAGTATCACATACATTTCATTTGCTTTACACCATTCAATTAAAGTGTCGGTCATCTCAAATCCACGCGTCAACCAAGTGTGTTCACCCGAAACTGGCTCATCCTCAATGGGTAACGTATATAAATTATAATGCATTGGCAATCGTACGGAATTGAAACCCCATGCCGCCATTGAATCAATGTCTGCTCTCGTGACGTGATTTTTCAACCATGCGTCATAGAATTCATCCGTACTGGTTTCGCCGATTAGCTCTTCTATTTTTCCTCTGATTTGAAATTGTGCATTTGCAAATGCAGAGGTTTGCAACATATATCCTTCTTGCAACATCCAACCACCCAAACCCATTCCGCGCAGGATAATCGTATCGCCGTTTTCGTTGGTGATTGCAGTTCCTTCCGTTTTTAGGAATTGACCAAAGGTGGTCATGATGGTTGCTAAAATTAGGAAAGTTGTGAGGTGGAGTTTCTTTGTCATTTTTCAGATATAAAAAAAATTATATAAATTCTAATTAAGTATCCTGTTGAAGTCTAAATTTCACTTGTCTCCCTTTGGAGGGAGATGTCGATAGACAGAGGGAGGAATTCCCTAAATATCCATGAAAATCCCTCCCCCTTTACCAGACTGAACTCTTTTATTAAGCTGTCTCCAGACGTAAGACTTATTATTAAAATGCTAATGTTTTATTCGTCAGAGACGAATTGATATTTGGGTTCAGTCTGGAGACTGAACCCAGCATGCGCCGCCACTAGTTGGCTATTTCTTCGTCTTAGAATTATCAGTCGTCGTCGAATTTTTCAATTCAAAATTACCCATCAAACCTTTGGCAGAAGTGCCGCCAACTTGTACATCAAACGCTCCCGGCTCGACTATGAACTCACCTTGATTGTTATAAAAACCTAACTCTTTACCAGTCAAATTAAAGCGAACTGTTTTTGATGCGCCTGCGGCTAAATTGATTTTCTCAAATCCTTTCAACTCTTTGACAGGACGAGTGACACTTCCAACTTTATCACGAATGTAAAGTTGAACAACTTCTTCACCAGCTATTTTCCCAGTATTTTTAACAGTAATATCAACAGCTACATTATTACCCCTTCCAGCAACAATATTCAACCCCGAATAATCAAAAGTGGTATAACTCAAACCATGACCGAAAGCATAAAGTGGCGCATTGGTTTGGTCTGTGTAATGCGACCAAAACACTTCTCCTTTTGGCCCAGGACGCCCTGTATTTTTATAGTTATAATAAATTGGAACTTGTCCAACGTTGCGTGGAAAAGTCATTGGTAATTTACCACTTGGGTTGTAATCACCGTATAAAACATTCGCAATTGCATTACCACTTTGCTCCCCCAAATGCCATGCTTCTACAATGGCTGGAATATTTTTATCTGCCCATTCGATGGCTAAAGGACGGCCGTTGGTTAAGACCAAAACGATATTTTTATTAACGGCAAAAACTGCTTCTAATAACTCTTGCTGAAAACCAGGTAAATCGATATTGGAACGACTACGGCCTTCTCCTGACATCATTCCATGTTCACCTAAAACCATCAAAACGACGTCAGCTCCTTTCGCGGAAGCGACTGCTTCGTCAAAACCAGAACGGTCTGTGGTATTTATTTTGGTGTGCTCTGGGAAGGAAGGAGAATTCTCTGCTACTTTTGGGCCGCTCTCATAAGAGATGGAATTTCCACCATAATTTTTTAAACCTTCCAAAACTGAAACGGCTGTTTCTGGTTCAGCAGCTAAACGCCAGTTACCCAATGGGCTGGTCTTATCATCTGCCAAATCACCAATTACTGCAATTTTTTTACCTGACTTTGGAAGTGGTAAAAGGCTTTTTTCATTTTTTAAGAGAACGATTGAGCTTTGCGCAACTTTCAAGGCAGCTGCTTTGTGGTCGGCGTGTCCGATAGTTGTTTTTTCACGATTTACGTCACAATATTTATATGGGTCATCAAACAAACCCATGTCAAATTTTAACTTCAAAACACGACGAACGGCATCATTGATATTTGCCAAAGGCACTTTTCCTGATTCTACTAATTCTTTCAAATGAGCGACGTATAAAGCAGATTCCATATCCATGTCTGAACCTGCATTGGCTGCTAATTCAGCGGCGTGTTTACCATCGGCTGCGTATCCGTGAGCAATCATTTCACCGATAGAACCCCAATCAGAAACCATCATTCCTTTCCAATTCCATTTTCCTTTTAGGATGTCTCTTTGCAGAAATTTATCACCTGTTGCAGGTACGCCGTTGAGTTCATTGAAGGAGTTCATAAAAGTCGCAACTCCTGCGTCTGCCGCTGCTTTGAAAGGAGGAAGCAACACATTGTACAACGTACTCGTCCCCACATCTGCTGTATTATAATCTTTTCCAGATTCGGCAAAACCATAACCTGCAAAGTGTTTGGCACAAGCGGCTACTGTTCTATTACTTTTCAAATCATCGCCTTGAAATCCTTTTACTCTTGCCTCCGCGATTCTACTTCCTAAGTATGGATCTTCGCCTGCTCCTTCCATTACTCTACCCCATCTTGCATCTCTTGAAATGTCCACCATTGGTGCAAATGTCCAATTGATTCCTTCTGCTGCGGCTTCTGCTGCGGCAACTTCTGCCGACTTTTGAATCAGGTCTAAATCCCAACTTGCAGTCTCAGCCAAAGGAATAGGCATTGTTGTTTTGTATCCATGAATAACATCAAATCCAAAAATCATTGGTATGCCTAATCTCGAATTTTCGACTGCCAATTTTTGCATCGCTCGCACTTTATCCGCTCCGCGAACATTTAACATTGAGCCGACTTGGCCGGCTTTGATTTGCTTGTAACGGCCTTCTGCCCAGTCGCCTTTTGGCGTTGGCCCAGTGGCATCAAAGAAACCATTGTATTGATTCATTTGCCCGATTTTTTCTTCGAGCGTCATTTTGGCGAGGAGTTCTTCTACTGGGTCACCGTTAGTGATTTTTTTATCAACTTTTTGGCTTACCACATCTTGGTTTTTCATATTGCACATGGCGAATGAAACAATGATTAAGGCTGAGAAAACGAGAATATTTTTCATTAGAAACTTTTTAATGTTGGTGGTTTTGTGGGTGGGTGGTTTTTCTTTGGCATAGTTGACACAACCCAGACTTGCCTCCTTTGTCGGCTCGTCGTCCCCTCTCAAGAGGGGACGCGCCACTGCCAAATATTTGCAGATAGATTTAGGCGGAGCAGTTCCCTTCTTGAGAGAGGTAACGCGCAGTGGCGGGATGTGTAAACACTGACCTATTAGCGAGCTTCGCTCTTTTTTAAACCAAATAAATCCCGAAGTAAATTCGAGACACGTTTTGGGTTTTACTTTACTGAAATACGCGGATATAATCAAC
The DNA here is from genome assembly GCA_938010715.1 of uncultured Saprospiraceae bacterium. Classification (GTDB taxonomy): domain Bacteria; phylum Bacteroidota; class Bacteroidia; order Chitinophagales; family Saprospiraceae; genus JAGQWW01. The sequence continues at coordinate 24,312 of CALLVG010000011.1, read as the reverse complement.
AATCATCTGCTGTGGGAAAGGCGTAGTGGCATCAGGATTGCCAGGCCAATTTCCTCCTACTGCAACATTGAAAATGAAGAACTGATTTTTTTGTAATTCACTCAATCCAGCACTTGAGATATTTAATTCATTGTATTGAACATCGTCCAATAACCATTTGATAGAGTTCTCTGTCCAAATGATTGAAAAAACGTGAAAGTCGTCGTTGAAAGTTCGGGTACCTGAAAGCGTTTTGCTTTTACCGTATGATTTGTGATCACTGTTATCTGACCAGTGAGCTGTTCCATGAACTTTATTGGGTTGGTGTCCGAGCAGTTCCATGATATCAATCTCTCCACATGCTGGCCATCCTACTGTTGAAATGTTGCTTCCAAGCATCCAAAGTGCAGGCCAGATGCCTTGACCTTTTGGCAAAGCTGCACGGATATCCACTCGTCCGTATTGAAAATCAAATTTTCCTTTTGTAATCATTCTTGTGGAAGTGAATCTTCTGGTGTCATCTTCTCTTGCTTCGATGATGAGGTTACCATCTACGATTGAAGCATTTTCTCCTCTAGTGTAATATTGGAGTTCGTTGTTCCCCCATCCCCAATCTCCATTTCCGATTTCGAAAGTCCAGTTGTCATTGTTGATGCCTGGGCCTTCAAATTCATCTGCCCAAAGTAAACTCATACCTGGGTAGCTGGTCGGAGAATCTGGACCTGTTGTTGGAATTGTAAAACTGGTTGGTTCTCTATCATCGTTTATGATATTGACTTTAGCAGTCCCTAAATCTGTTTCTGCATTTCCTTCTAAATTGGTAATCGTAATTTCAAAATACTCATCTGTTTCTGAGTCAGTATCCCCTAAAATCTGAACACTATAATCTTTGTTTTTATCACCTGGTTCGAATACGATTGGGACGTTTGAAAAACCGACATAATCTTCACCAGCAGTGGCTGTACCATCTACTGAGCTTATGTAAGCAGTTACTAAAGTTTGAGTTTCTTTATTTAAACGGATGCGTACAAATGTGTTTGAATCATCTTCCCCTTCATCTACTGAAATTTCAACAATTGAAACCTTTACTGCATCAACAACTGGATCTTCACTTCCTCCATCTCCACAGGAGAAAATTAATAGAAGTGTAGAAATAATTAGAACGAATTTTTTGAATGAATTAATCATGTTATTTTTTTTGATAAAAATAATTTATTGGAGTATTTGTTGCAGTAAATGTTTTCTAACTAAAAACTTTTCAAAAAGAAAAAAAAATTCAAGAGGTGACAAAACCGCCACCTCTTGAATAGTCGTTATGGTATATTATTCAGAAATTAATCTGAATGTCCAGTATGCTTCACCAACTGAACCTGCACTATAATCTACTGTAACAGTCAATCTTTCTGTATTTCCTGTCTTTGTATAATCAAGTACTTCATAAGTAATTTCAGAAACTGGAGCCAACATTCCGTCTAACTCACCACCGTTGAATGCTTTACTGAAACCAAGGAAAGCACCTGCACCTGTTACAGTAATTTCTGTATCAGTAGCTGCAAAAGAGTGTGTTCCTGATCCTAACACATTGTATGGTGCAGGGATATCTCCGTCAGCTATACAAGCATCAGCACCGCCCATGTAAGCTTCAGCCCAAACTTCACCTTTTGTGTCATAAGAAAATCTTCCTCCATCAGTGAAAACGAATTCATCATCAAATTGACAAGGACGGTCGTCGATATTATCAACGCCTGGCCACCATTCTGTACTACCTGGAGTAGGTCCTACAAAGTATGAATTTGCACCATCTAATTTCCAAACTTTACCTGTTGCATTTGACAATGTAGCTGCTGTAAATGTAGCAGAACTGATTGCAACAACTTCAGATTTCATGTCGCTTCCGCCCATGTCATCCATAGCAGTTAATGTAACCATGAACTCTCCTTCTGAAGTATAAGTGTGCGTAGCATTCTCATCTGTTGAAGACATTCCGTCACCAAAATCCCACATGTAAGAAGTTGCATTTTTAGATGTATTTGTAAACTCTACATTGAATCCATCTTTTACAACTGTAAAACCTGCTGTTGGCATTGCTGATGGAAGTGGTGGAATATCAGCTGGATTGTGGTAACTTAATAAGTAGAAATTCCATGCAGAATTATCTGGTCTCAACATTGCTAAATTCAATGTATCTGCTACCGCTCCAGCTGCAATATTGAATACCGTATATGATTTTGTAGAAACTGGAATGAAGTTATCATCCACAACATTTCCTTTTTGTGGCAAACCGATGTAGGCTCCTTCTCCCAAAAGTGTTAACCCACCTGATGCTGGATCATACTCATAGGTATAATTACCTCCATTTGCATAAGCACTTAAATCATCTCCATCTCTTGAAGTGAAAAGACCAGCTTCTGTTTCATCATGACAACTTTCTGGATCCCCTACAGCTTTCCAGCCACCGTTTGCGTCAGAATCAATAAAGATAGTTCCGCCTGAATTAAATTCCCAGCTACCATCACGGTTGAAAGTATAAGTATCATCCAAAACACAAGGACGCTCTCCTAAAGGAGTAACACCACCAAATGACCACCAAGCATTGTCACCAACAGCAGGTCCGATTCCTAATGCAATTCCTTCTCTTGATAAAATCCAAGTTTTAGAAGTTGCACCTGCTAATAATGCCAATTGTGAATTAGGATCATTCAAAGTAAATGATTCTGTTTTTATTGATTCTGTAGTTCCTGTAGCAGTCAACGTTACTGTGTATTCTCCTGCTTCTGCGTAAGTATGCGTAGGTGACTCCTCTGTACTGGTCATATTATCACCAAAATCCCATGTGTAAGAAGTCGCGTTTTGTGAGAAGTTACTAAAAGAAACTTCTAAGAAATTATCTGTACTAATTGCAAATTGGAAACTTGCAATTGCATCAGCAGTACCTGATGGTTCTGGATCATCTTTTTTACAACCAATTACTACTAGAAGTGAAAAGGCTAATAAAGATCCTAAAATTCGTAAATATGACTTATTCATTTTTTTGAATTTAATGAAGTGATTAAAAATGTTTATTAGTGAAAGTAAAACAAATGAAAATTAAAATGAGAAATTAAAATTAAAAACACTCTGATAATCAGTTGGAATAAATTTCAAAATCTGCACCTGATTAATATTTGTTCCATTATAAAAATTTATCTAAAAAGACTTGCATCTGGCATGGTTGTCAACATTGGCGCAACCGAAGTTTCATCCAAAGAAATTGGCAACCATAAATCTTCTGTACTGAAATTTGCACGTCGTAAATCACCTGCTGGAAAAATTTCTGCATTCGCTCTACCAGAACGAACCAAGTCATACCAACGGTCTCCTTCCAATGCCAACTCGGCACGACGTTCGTACCAAATCATATCCAATGCACTCCAGCCCTGCTCTGCCATAATAGTTTGAGCAGTTTTGAATGAACCCGTATTGTCACCAGGGCCAGCCGCTCTTTCTCTTACTTCGTTGATGTGCATCATTGCCATTCCTTCTGAGCCATTTCCTCTGATTTGAGCTTCCGCTAACATGAGCAAAACATCTGCATATCTGATTGGGTGCGTGTTTGCTGATTTAGTCAAATCAGGATTGCCTCCATTTACATTAGTACCTTGATGTGCTTTGTAGTTTGCATATTTTTGTTGCCAGTAACCTGTGTAATCAATCGGGTTACTTTGTGTGCGGTCGATTGTAACTGCACAAGAACCGCCTGCGGTGTCAATTGCAAAAGCCAATTGTTCTTCCGTTGCAATGGCTACATCACGACGATAGTGATCATCTGGCAAAAAATGGTCGTACAATTCTTGAGTTACCATCATGAATCCCCATCCTGCTGAATAGGTTGGATGATCTTCGCACAGACCGCGAATTCCGCATAATTGAACAATTCCGTTTCCGTCAATTCCTTCAAACCATCCCCAGTCGCTTGACCAAAGGCTATTATGTTGAATTTCAAAAACTGATTCTCCAGTATTACGAGCATTGAAATTGTACAATGATTGCATATCATCTTCCAATTCGTAAACGCCTAAATTCACTACTTGCTGAAATGCATCTGCTGCCAAATCAAATTTTGCAGCATCATCATTGAGCATATCTGCCCAGTATAAATAAGCTTTTCCAAGCATTGCTAAAGCTGCGCCTTTTGTTGCCCGTCCTACTTCTGACGAAGAAACTGAAACTGGCAATTCATCTGCTGCGTCTTGTAGGTCAGCAGTTATAGCTTCAAATACTTCTGAAATTGAGTTTCTTTCCAAATTCACATCATCTGGCGCTAATAATTCTGTTACAACTGGAATTGGTCCAAAGTGTCTCAACAATTCAAAGTGATAATATGCACGCAAGAATTTTGCTTCTGCTTTGTATCTATCCACTACTGGCGACTCTACTTGAGATTGTGCCAAAACAGTGTTTGCTCTGAAAATACCGATATAATTTCTACGGTACATTGGTTGCAAAACAGTGTTGGTATTGGTATTTGTAAAATCATCAAATTCTTGCCAACCAGGTTGGTCATTGTTTGATGGGTCGCCACCTGCGTTGGCGTTATCAGAACGAATCTCTCCGAACATTACAAATGAAATCCAGTTGCCATAAGCCATTGACCAACCCAATGGATCATACGCTGCTATCAAACCTGAAAACACTTGATCTTCTGTTTGAAAGAAGTTACTGGATAAAAATTCATTTACTGGCTCTACATCCAATCGGTCTTCGCTACAACTTTGAATTCCAGCAAAACTTACTAAAGCTAAAAGGAGAAAGTATTTTTTTGCAAATTTCATTTTATTATATTTTTGAAAGATTTACTTTTTTAAAAATGAACTCTTTTTTAAATTTTAATTTTTTAAAATCAAAAATTGAGATAACGCTTTACTTTCACGGAGCATTGCTCCGCGTTAGGTTAGAAGGTTACTTTGACACCACCACCAACTGATTTATTAGATGGGTAGAATCCTTTATCGATTCCAGTATCTAAAATCCAACCATTGGTTCCGATGTCTGGATCGAAGCCTTGATAATTGGTAAGGGTCAATAAATTATTAGCTGAGAAATAAATTCTTAACTCTTTCATTTTTGCTTTTGCAATAATTCTTTTTGGAAGTCTATAACCTACTTGTACGTTTCTCAATCGTAAGAAATCACCTTCTTCAATATAAAAATCTGATGGTCTTTGATTGTTGTTCACATCGTTTGCAACCAATCTTGGGAGACCTCCATCTCTGTTATCAGGAGTCCAACGATCTAACCAAAAAGTTTGATAATTAGTATAAGTAACATCTGATCTTTCATAAGATCTGAATATATCATGACCTATTTGCGCTGATATGATCGCACTTACATCAAATCCTTTATACTTAATATTGGATGTCAGACCAAAGATATGATCAGGCCAAGGAGAACCTAAGTCACCAATATCGTCAGAGTTGATTTCACCATCACCATTGGTGTCAAGAAATTTCAAATCACCTGGTTGTGCATTTGGTTGCAGTGGATCTCCATTTTGATTAATGTGGCTAAAAATTTCTCCTTCATCTTGGAAAATTCCATCTGACTGGTAACCTACAAAGTGTCCTACTGGGAATCCAACTGTCATACGCGTAATGGCAGTATTTCTAACTGGCCAACCCCATCCCCCAATGAATGCAGCATCTCCTGCGATTCTCGTCACTTCGTTAGTAAAGTGCGTGTAGCTAAAGTTGGTGTTAATCGTAACGCCTTTCTTTCTAATTCTATTTCCGATTCCTAATTCTAAACCTTGGTTTCTAATCTCACCTAAGTTAGAAATTGGGCTATTGGTCGCTCCAATATATCCAGGAATTGACTCAGACATCAATAAATCTCTAGTCGTTTTTCTATAAATATCTGCCTCAATTGTCCATTTCCCTTCCAATAGTTCTAATTCAACCCCGATATCAATTTGATCGCTTTCCTCCCATTTCACATTTGGGTTTGGTGGTGTAGCCAAAGCTGCTCCTGTAAACAAGGTTGGTGTTTGACCAAAAGCATAACTGAATACATTTTCGATTCTTGATGCAAATGTCAACGGTGCAATTCTATCTGAACCATTGACTCCCAAACTTGCTCTTACCTTTAAGTTACTAACTGGTTCAAAGTTGAAAAATGGTTCTTTTGAAACAACCCAGCCCGCTGAGAATGAAGGGAACATCCCCCATCTATTATTTGCTCCAAAATTTGAAGAACCATCTCTTCTAAGTGTTGCGGTAAATAAATATTTTTCATCAAAATCATACTGAACACGTCCGAAGTAACTAATCAATCTGTAATTTACACCTGCAGCTCCGTATGTTAAATCAGTGGAATCTTGACCTGCATTTAGATACTGCCAATTTGGGTCAAATTGTACCTCAAGTGGGATCGACTCCGTAGAACCTCCTCCTTCAATATACTCATTTGCTCTGTAGGTGGTTCCCACTACTACATCTAGATTATGAACATTTTTAAAGGTATTATCGTAATTGATATAATTTTCAAGTTGTAAACCTTGGAAGTTTCCGTAACCCTGTGATACGTCGTTATACAAATTCACAAAAGCATCGTGAAATTCATAGGCAGGCGTAAAGTTTCTAAAGTTGAACCAACTAGTCTCTATACCAGCATCTGATCTAAAAGTTATATTTTTTGTTGGCTTGATTTCTAAATAAACGTTACCTTGAATTTGCTCGCCTTTTCCGCTCCCGTTATTTAAGAACAATCTACTCAATGGATTAACATATTCTTTCTTAACCCAATCTGACTGCTCAAATCCGTATTGTTTATTTTCGTTGAAAACAGCCGTTAAAGGATCGTAGGCGAATGCATCAATTTGCACTGAACCAAATGCGTTATTGGTTCCAATATTGTTATTGTCTGTTCTGTTCAAGTTGATATTTTCACCAATGGTAATATAGTCGTTGATTTCCTTTTTGGAATTGATACGAACAGAATAACGTTCAAAATTTGATTTATCACCACCGATAACTCCGTTTTGATTCCAATAATCTAGGGAAACAAACGCATTTTTGATATTTGCAGATAGTCGGTGATTAACTACACCTGCTGGAGCAAAAATCTCATCCATCCAGTTGGTGTTATTTGGCAATGGATCTCCTACTTGAGGAAAACCTAAAGCGTCTAAAGCACTGGTTTGATTACTATTCGCAAATTTTTCTCTGGTGATGGCGACATAATCTTCCGATCCCAGCATATTTGGCGTTCTCCAAGGTTGAGAGTTAACATAACTACCTTCATAAGTTATTTCACCACCCTTAGCGTTTTTACCTTTTTTGGTGGTAATGATGACAACACCATTAGCAGCTCTTGCTCCATAAATGGCACAGGAAGCAGCATCCTTCAAAACATCCACAGACTCGACATCTCCAGTACTTATGTTATCAATATTTCCAACCTGAAGACCATCAACAATAAATAGTGGTGAGTTATCTCCATTGGTACTAACTCCACGAATTAAAATGGCTTTGCTTGCTCCTGGTTGTCCACTTGATTCGTTTACGATTAGTCCAGTCACTTGACCTTCCAATGTTGCAGCAACATCCGAAACGACAATTCCCTCCAAGTCTTTTGAAGAAATTTTTGAAATCGCACCCGTCGAAACTCTTTTCTTTTGTTGACCATAACCTACTACTACTACTTCTTCCAACAACTCTGAGGAAGTTTCCATTGAAATTTCTAAAAATTCGGCAGTTGAAATAGGTAAAACAATTTCCTCAAATCCTGTATATGAAATTTTTAAAGTAGCAGGAAGGGTTACATTTTCTAAAGAAAAATTACCATCCAAATCTGTTACGGTTCCATTGTCTGTACCATCCACCAAAACTGCTGCACCTATCAATGTTTCAGCAGTTGAACCATCAATAATTTTACCTTTTATAGTCGATTGAGCCGAACTCGTAAAAGAGAACAGACTAATAAAGGCAAGTAATAATGTAATTTGTAATTTCATATAATGAGAATTTTAAAAGTTTATTTGAATGTTGCTTTAAGCTTCGTAAGAAAAAAAACGCTTCTGCACAAATATGCATTTAAACACTCCACTCTAAGTGTAAAATAGACTACGACAATACTACTACAGCGAAATTTTTAACTCCAGAGGCAAGTTAGATGACATTGTTTAGTTGAAAAAAATGAAGAATTCAAAATAAAAGTTTGGATTGAGAAGAGGTGATTTGTGAGATTGGCGATCTATGAATCGGAAAATTCATGCTTCCACTCAATAATTGAAAAAAGAAATATTAATTGCGCTACAACTCGTTTCAGTGAAAAGGCTACTCAAACTCAGAGATATACTCCACCAAATTTCGCCCACCTTCCAAATCTAAACGCTTTTTCAAACGATAACGACTTTGTTCCACTCCTCTAACGGAGACATTTAATAAAGAGGCAATTTCTTTAGTACTCAAATTGAGGCGAATCAATGAGCATAATCGAATGTCATTTTGAGTAAGTTTCGGATGTTGCTTTTTGATGGATTTAAGGAATTGCTTATCCACCTGATCAAAATAGAGGTTAAATTCTTTCCAATAGTCCTCCCCTTCCAATTCTTTGTCGAGCATTCGGAGAACTTGTCTTAGTTTTTTTGGATCGTCTTTGGTTTCAGCCATTTCTTCTTTGATGTTGCTTAGAATTTCCTTTTTATGTGCCATTTGGACTGAGGAGAACATCAATTTAGAGTTTTTCACTTGTACCTCAGCTTCGAGTTTTTCGTTTTTCAATTGTAAAATTTCGCTTTCTGCTTTTATCATTTGTTGTTTGTAGGCTTCTTGCTGCCTATTTAACACAAAAAGAAAACCACCAATAACTAACGCAGAAATCATTAATAACATAAAAATCCTAAACCAAGTCGTATTCCAAAAAGGCGGTTTGATATTAACAACGACACTCGCTTCACTATTGCCATTCCGAACGCGAAAATTAAAACTACCAGCATCTAAATTGGTGTAATGAGCAGAGTGTTCTCCTGGCTGTCCAAATTGCCAATTTTCATCAAAACCTTCCATTTTATATTCAAAAACAGCTTGTTCTGGTGCAGTGAAATCCATTTGAGCAAAATCAATTGAAAAAGAATTATCGGTATAGTTGAGATTTATTTCTTCGGTAATTTGGATTGGTTTTTCAAAATAGGTACGTCCATTTTGAGATTTACCTGAAGTTATCTTTTTATCATAAATCTTTAAACCTGTAAAAATGATTTTGCTTTCATTGATCGTTTTTTTCACTTCCTCTGGGTGAATGATGTGCAGTCCATTTATTCCTCCAAAGTACAGACGCCCCATTTTATCTGTCAAAATAGCGTCTTGATTAAACTGGTTAATGTTTTCCCCAGTTCTAAAATTAAAGTTTTCGATAGCACCAGTTGAAGGATTTATTTTTGAAATACCTTCATAAGTACTGATCCATAAATTTTGGTTTTTATCCTCAGAGATACCCATTACACTATTTGCCACCAGCCCATCATTTTTAGATAGATTTTGAAAAGGGCTGTCTATATTTTCTAAAAACTTACTCAGTCCTCCACCCTCTGTTCCAATCCAAATCACTCCCGAATGGTCTTCGTAAATTTGACGTATATCATTGTCTGCCAGCGAGTTAGGTGCATCGCCCTTTTTAAAATTAATTAAATCATCATTGTCAGCTTGCTTTAGAAAAAGTCCATTATAATCAGTACCTATCCAAAGGCGATCTTTTTTATCAATATGGATAGAGTTAATCTGTTGCTCCTTAAAACTTTGCGAGTAAGGTCTGCTTTCACCCATTTCTGGATTGAACACCAAAAGACCATCACCCAATGTTCCAATCAGCAATTCGCCATTTGGTAGTTCCAAAATATCCCAGATGATATTGTTACCCAAAGAATAGCTACGAAACACCTCTTTTTCAATATCAAATAAATCTAAACCAGAAGAAAAGCATCCCAACCAAATCCTTTTCTTGCTGTCCTCAAAGATAGATTTGACAATGTTTCCTGAGATAGTTTGTGGATAGCGTACATCGTTCATATAGGTTTGAAATACTTTCTTTTCTCCATCATTTTTCAACCAACTCAAACCTCCTCCATCAGTTCCCATTAGCACTTTTCCGTCAGAGGTTTCCAAAATTGAAAGTATCGAACCTTGCACCAATTGTCCTGCTCCTCCCTTCCCTTGAGTATGCCATTCGAACCAATTTTTATGCTTTTTTATTAAATTTACTCCACCATTAAATGAGCCAATCCAAACATTCCCTGTCCTATCCTGCATTATCGAAATGAGGGCATTAGAATTTAATCGAGCAGGTTTTTCATAAGAAGACCAATGGATTTTTGTGGTACCAGTTTTTAGATTAATTTCATTCAAACCACCTCCATCCGAAGGCGCAAAAATGCGATCATCATCCGTTCTGATTATCCCTCGAACATTACCTGAACTAACCTTAAATTGTTGATTATCAGGCGAATACCTTTCAAAATCTAACGTTTTTGTATTCAGGTAATACAAACCTGTTCCCTCTGTGGCAATCCACAGATAATCGCCATCCACAAGCAGTTTTTTTCTATACCCTTCTATATTCAATTTCCCTTCTTCAAAAACGTGAGATGGGACAAATACCTCTTTCTCGTTGAGATAACTGAGTCCAATACCAACATTTGCCAACCAGATTTTGCCATCCGAATCTTCGGTTACATCAAAGACTTCATTTTGAGATGGAAAATTACCTGACTCTTTATCATAAATTTTGATTGCATTGTTTTTAGGATCAAAACAAATAACCCCTGAGAACCGAGTTGCAATCCAAATCAAACCTTTTGAGTCTTCAAAAAAGGCAGTGATTTGAGAAAATTTCAGATCAGGGAACTGCGCTGCCCAGTTTTCAAAAACCTCTTCCCCATCTTTTTTAAAATTGATTTGACCTTTTGCCGTTCCAACCCATAGATTTCCAGCGCGATCTTCATAAAGTGCAGTGATGGTCTTTCCTCTAAAATTCAAATCAGATTGTTCGCCCGAACGATACACCTCAAAATTGTAACCATCATATTTATTCAAACCGTTTTGAGTACCAATCCACACATATCCATATTGGTCTTGCAAAAGGCTATGAACTGTATTGTGAGAAAGTCCTTCCCTTATCGTCAAATGGTCAAAAAAGATAGGTGGCCCTGCCTCTTGACATTGCAATGCCGTTACAAACAAAGTGTATTGTAACATTAGTAAAAAACCAACTTTGGATAGGATATTCTTCACGATTGCAAAGTAATGGATTTCTTGATAATTAGCCTTTATTCTAAAATATTTCGTACGCAAGTAAATACTTCTTTTTTCGCTATTTCTCCCCGATGTAAAATCGCATACGCGTTAAAAATTGAACCGTGGTTAGAACTTGTTTAAATTTCCGACTCTATCTTGAATTGAATGGGCAGTGAATCAAATTTCAAAGAAATTTGCTCGTGTGGTTCTCTGAACCATCACGTATTTTTATCAAATCTCCAGATTTGAGAAATTGTTCCTCAATGCTTTTCATGGCTTTTATAAACAATTCAACCAGGTAACTATAGAACCATTGAAAAGCTACCTCATTGATCGCAACTTAAATTAATTGGTTACCACTCTGATCGACATAGAACCAAATTTCCCTAAATTGGCTACAAGCGGTAAATTTTATCGTTAATCAACAAGAACTATTACCTTCGCCCACTGTTTCAACATCATCACCCAATCTTTATAACTTTTGGAAAATAAAAACCGCTTCGACATCTCTCTGCTTTGGCGAATTATCAAACTCGCTGCACCCTACAAAGTGGTGTTCTTTTTCTCTGCGGCCTTAGCGGTTCTATTAGCTCCTGTTTCAGTTGCGCGACCTCGCTTGGTTCAAGAAATGGTCGATGAGTACATCTTCAAAAATGATGTGCCAGGTATGACCAAAATTGCAATGGTCATTTTAGGCGTTTTGATTTTGGAAACGGTTCTTCGTTACCTTTTTATTTATGCGACCAATTGGATGGGTCAATCAGTAATTCGAGATTTGCGCGTTCGTGTTTTTAAACACATTATAAATTTAAAAACGCGCTACTTTGATACCACTGCCATCGGTACTTCTACCACTCGAACCATCAGTGATGTCGAGACGATCAATACGGTTTTCTCTCAAGGTGGATTTACAATTATTGCAGATTTATTGACCATCTTTTTCGTGTTAGGTGTGATGTTGACGACGAGTTGGCAATTGACGTTGATCTGCCTGACAACGATGCCTTTTCTTATTGGAGCTACTTATATTTTCAAAGAAAAAGTAAAGAAATCTTTTCAACGAGTAAGAAAGGAAATCCAACGAATGAACGGCTTTTTACAGGAAAGAATTACAGGAATGAAAGTCGTTCAGATTTTTAATGCCGAAGAGGAAGAAATGAAAAATTTCAAAGACATCAATCGAGAATATACACAAGCGAATTTAGATGCGATTTTATATTACGCAATCTTTTTTCCAGTAGTCGAAATCATCTCTGCCGCTTCTTTGGGTTTAATGATTTGGTGGGGTGCGCGTGGGGTGTTGGATGATGTGGTTTCACTCGGAGCGTTGATTGCCTTTCCGCTTTATTTGAGTATGATGTTTCGACCTATCAGAATGTTGGCGGATAAATTCAATACCCTACAAATGGGAATGGTGGCCAGCGAGCGGGTGTTCAAACTAATTGACAACGATGCAAAAATACCTAACGACGGCACTTTAGAAAAAGGAAAACTAAGCGGTTCTGTTAAGTTTGACAATGTAAGTTTCGCTTACAATGATGTCGATTTTGTTTTGAAAAATTTGAGTTTCGAAATAAAACCAAACGAAACCCTCGCCATCGTCGGTAGTACGGGTTCAGGGAAAAGTACCATCATCAATTTGCTCAATCGATTTTATGATGCACAAAAAGGAGACATCCTCATTGATGGAAAATCTATCAAAGAATACAATATTCAAAACCTAAGAAGTTGTTTGGCGATTGTGTTGCAAGATGTCTTTTTATTTGGAGGTTCTGTTTTAGAAAATATCACTTTACGCGACGACACTATTTCACGTGAACAAGTAATCGAGGCATCAAAAATGATTGGTGCCCACGAATTTATCGAAAAACTCCCCGGCGGTTATGACTACGAAGTCATGGAACGCGGCGCTACCCTCTCAATGGGCCAACGACAATTGATTTCATTTGTAAGAGCATTGGTTTTTGATCCTGATATCTTAATACTCGACGAGGCGACTTCCTCTATTGACCCTGAAACGGAATCAATCATCCAATATGCCATCGAAAAATTGATTGCAAAGCGTACTAGTATCATTATTGCCCACCGATTATCAACCATTCGTCACGCCAATAATATTATGGTTTTAGAAAAGGGGAAATTGCAAGAATTTGGCTCGCATCAAATGTTATTAGAAATAGAAAACGGCCACTACCGCGAGTTACACGAAATGCAATTTTTAGAACTTTCTGAGTAAAATTAGATTTTATTCGGTTCGCGGTTAGGTTAAGGGTACACGATTCATAGAGCAACGAGTGCTTATTTTTTTCGATCAATGAGCTTTTAAGGAACGCTCAAAAAATAAGTTTCCGATTTCAAAAAATTAGTGAAGGAAAAGTGATTGATAATGAGGTTCTTCGAGCTAATTTTTTGAATTGAAGAGGGAAGTTATTTTTTGAGTAATACTAAGGAACATGTAAAAGTCTCTACCGTTGCAAAAACGGTAGAATACACTTATTTAGACTCTACAGCTTGTTTTAATTTCTATCAATTGGCTATAAATGGCAAATTTCATCCTGAATTGCGTCAAAAATCCTCGTTAATGTTAAGGCATCGACTGTGGTTTTCACCTTTTTCAGCATAAAATTTTCTCACTGTCGCGAAATCATGAATTCTTAAACAACTTCATTGAAAATTGTCAAAAAAAAAAGTTGTATCTTTGCAATGCAAAAAAATAATACCCTCCAAACAGCTTTCAGTCCCTCTGAAGGTATTTTTTTTGCACTTTACTGCTCTTTCCAAAAATTGTCTCGGCACATTAGCTGAGATCTTTTGATTTAAAAAAGTCAGGCCTCCCACCTTAAACTGTCATCTCATTTAGATGAACAGCACGCTCATTTTAGAGCAGACCCTTTTTTTTAAAAAACATGAACATTTAAGTTTCCATGAAAAAACTACACTTTTTAGTACTCTTTTGCATTAGTACAATTACACTTTTCGCAAATACTACCAGCGAAAACACTACAACATCAGAAATGATGTGTAATGCAACCTATTCACTCAACGGATTAGCACTAACTGTGGAAAATATTTCCGCACCAATCGTCGCTGTAAGAGTCCTTGAGTTAAATTATGTAACTATTTATAGTTGCGACCAATGGTCAACTCCATGTGGAGACCCTGAAAATATTACTTTACCTCAGGAAGGCTCCTATTTCTTACAGATTCAAACTTTTCAAGATTGGAATACTCCTATCTGTGATATTTTTGAAACAATTAATGTAGTTGCAGACCCTTGTGCTAATAGCGGAGGTGATGCCGACGGCGATGGCATTTGTGCAGATGTAGATTGTGATGATAATGATGCAGCAATTGGTCAAGCAGGTGATGCTTGTGACGATGGTGATGCTATAACTGAAAATGATGTCATTCAAACAGATTGCTCTTGTGCGGGTGAATTACCTTGTGCCAATAACGGCGGCGATGCCGACGGCGATGGCATTTGTGCAGATGTAGATTGTGATGATAATGATGCAACAATTGGTCAAGCAGGCGATGCTTGTGACGATGGTGATGCAGTCACTGAAAATGATATAATTCAGACGGATTGTTCTTGTGTAGGAACAGTCCCTCCATGCGCCAACAACGGCGGCGATGCCGATGGCGATACGATATGCGCAGACATTGATTGCGATGACAACGACCCTTCCGTTGGCAATCAAGGAGCTGCTTGCGATGATGGTGACGCAACCACTGAGAATGATGTAATACAGGCAGACTGCTCCTGTGCTGGTACACCAATCCCACCCAGTGGTTGCCAAACCACTTATTCCTTAAATGGACTTGAGTTGACCATCACGCCAATTGATGCAAACATCAATGCTGTAAAGGTTTTATACCCAAACTATACTGTTGTATTCTCTTGTGACCAATGGTCAACTCCATGTAATACAACTGAAGTAATTACCCTTCCTGCAGAGGGAGATTATTTTGTTCAAATTCAAACTTATGAAGATTGGAGCACTCCAATTTGTGATATTTTTGAATCAATTACTGCCGTAGCGGAAACCTGTCCAAATACAGGAGACACTGATGGTGATGGCGTTTGTGATGACATTGATTGTGATATAAATGACCCAGCAATAAGTCAACCTGGAGATGTATGTGACGATGGTGATGCAGCCACTGAAAACGATATCATTTTGATGGATTGCTCCTGTGCAGGTGAGTTACCATGTGCAAATAATGGAGGTGATGCAGATGGTGATGGCGTTTGTGCTGACGTGGACTGTGATGACACTGACCCGCTGGTTAGCAATTTAGGTGATGCCTGCGATGATGGTGATGCGAATACTGAAAACGATGTAATTCATGCGAATTGTGATTGTGCTGGAACTTTGATTCCTTGCTCAGCCAACGGAGGTGATGCAGATGGCGACGGTGTTTGTGCAGATGTAGATTGTGATGATAATGATCCACTCATTAGTACAGAAGGAGACCTTTGTAATGATGGTGATTCAACCACTGTAAACGATTTGATTTTAGCAGATTGCTCTTGTGCTGGAACAATTCCACCAAGTTGCGACAACAATGGAGGTGATGCAGATAGCGATGGCGTTTGTGCAGATGTGGATTGTGATGACAACGACCCACTCGTTTCTAATGAAGGAGACACTTGCGATGATGGTGATGCGAATACTGAAAATGATGTGATACAAGCCGATTGCTCCTGTGCTGGAACATTGATTCCTTGCATCAACAACGGAGGCGATGCAGATAGCGATGGCGTTTGTGCAGATGTGGATTGTGATGACAACGACCCGCTCGTTTCTAACGAAGGAGACATTTGCGATGATGGTGATGCGAATACTGAAAATGATGCGATACAAGCCGATTGCTCTTGCGTAGGAACACCAGTTGACCCAACCGCTTGCAACGTAACTTACACTGTAGTAGATAATGTCATTACCATCAATAATATCGTTGGAACTTACACTTCCGTGAAAATTTTAGATGCTAATTATGGAACAGATTTCACCTGTGATGATTGGACAACTCCTTGTGATGAAAACTTAGTTATCACTATTTCTGGATTTGGAAATTATTTTATCCAGGTGCAAACGTTTGTAGATTGGAATACGCCTATTTGTGATATTTTAGACCCAATTGTCCTTTCAGATCCAAACACAGGCAATCCATGTGATAACAACGGAGGTGATGCAGATGGTGATGGATTTTGCGCAGATATTGACTGTGATGACAACGATCCACTCATTCGACAAACTGGAGATCTTTGTGATGATGGCGACTCAACAACGACCAATGACATCATCATTTCAGGTTGTATTTGTCAAGGAACAATTCCAAATGCTTGTGTGCAAGCGGGAGGCGATATAGATGCCGATGGTATTTGTGCAGAAGATGATTGCGATGATACAAACGCAAGTATTGGAATGGTCGGAGAAACCTGTGATGACGGAAATCCTAATACAGAAAATGATATAAGGATGTCAGATTGTAGTTGTATGGGAACGCCAGTGGCGATGTCCGATACTTGTAACGTCACTTATACTTTGGTTGGAAATGTGATTACCATCAATAATGTTACCGCACCAATTCATAGTGTTCAAATTTTGGACGAAAACTTCGGGTTAGAATATGCTTGTAACTCTTGGGATTTGCCATGTGATGCAACGATTTCAAGACCTATCAATGCAGTAGGAACTTACTTTTTACAAATTCAAACTTATACTGATTGGAATTCTCCAGCAATTTGCGATTTATTCGAAACCATCATCATTTCAGATACTGATCCATGCATGAACAATGGAGGAGATGCAGACGGGGACGGCTTCTGTGCCGATGTCGATTGTGATGACAATGATCCACTTTTCAATCAACCTGGAGACATTTGCAACGATGGTGATCCAACTACTGAAAACGATATCATTCAAGCGGATTGTGCTTGTGCTGGAACGCCTTGCGATAATGTAACAGATGGTGGTCAAATCTCAGGAGATGAAACACTTTGCCCTGAGGATACCCCAACACCTATCCTTTCTGACACTCCTGCAACTGGTGGAACTGGAACGATTGAGTACCAATGGTTGAGTTCTACTTCAAGTTGCCCAATGAGTATCTTTGATGCTATAGATGGGGCAACTCAATCAAGTTATACTCCAGCTAACATCAGCGAGACTACTTACTACAGAAGAGTTTCTCGTAGAGATGGATGTGGTGATTGGATGCAAGGTGAATCAAATTGCGTTGTCAAAACTATTGATTCAGCCTGCGACCCTACTGCTTCTTGTACCGCTGCTTATACCATCAACGGAGGTGAGTTGACTGTTACGGGCATCGACTACCCTATCGTTTCGGTGAAGGTTTTATCACAAGCAAATTTTGCTGTAATTTATTCATGCGACCAATGGACGACACCATGCAGTAATCCATTGATTACCAATTTAGCTCCAGACGATTATTTCCTACAGATACAAACTTACGAGACTTGGACTGATTTGAAATGTGACATTTTTGAATCATTCACCATCACAGGTGCAGCTCGCGCATCTAATAGTTCCAACAATTTTGAAAAAGAAAAATCAAACGTACAATCAAACGAAGTAGGCAAGAAGCCATTTGTGTTTCCGAACCCTGCTCAATCAACCATAAATATTTCCCTAACAGATTACATAGGGAAGAATATTGAAATCCAATTAATTGATCAACTTGGAAAAAGACAAAAGGTAATCTCAATGAACAGCATTTCAAATCCTTTAGTTTCGATTCCATTAGGTGGCGTTCAGAGTGGTATTTATACCGTTTCAATTGCAACTGATGGAATGGCTCCGATTGCTCAAAGAGTGATTGTTAGAAAAGATTAATAATTGGAAAAATTAGCTTTTAGATTTCAGCCTCGAACGCGTTTGTGTTTGGGGCTGTTTTTTTTTGCTCTAAACAAATGATTTAGATAGGACACGGATTGAACGGATTAAAAGGATTAGGACGGATTTTTAAAAAGCCTTTTACCAAAGCACTTTTTGTCTGAATCAGGATTTTCAGGATCTGCCTTCGGCGGACACGTTAGAGGATTTTCAGGATAAGGTCGAAGCAAACTCCAACTCATTGAAGATTGATATTGAATAAGCTTTCTAATAAAATCCGTTTAAATTCCTCTTAAATCAGTTCAATCCGTGTCCTATCAAATCGCTCTTTTTCGTAAGAAAAAATCCGCGTTCATCCGCGTTATCCGCGTTCCTCTAAATCGCTCTCGGCAAGTCGCTCTCGGCAAGTCGCTCTCAACTAATCCCGAATCTCCACCAACTTATCATCCCCAGCAATCCACTGCGTAGCCTCCTTCAACATCGGATCTCGAAAGTTAATCACCTTATGCAAAGCAGTTTGATCAAACAAATGCTTCGCCAAACGCGCTTTAAGGTGCATTTTCAAATCAAGCGTTGTTTCAGTTAAAATTTCATCATTCCGTTTCTTTAACGACTTGTCTTTTTCGGCGTAAGCCAAAAAATCATCAAACATCGCATCAGAAACCTCATACTCCTCAAAATAAATCGATTCGTCCTTCAAGGATTCTAAGTCGGTTTTATTATTCTCAACATATCGGAAAATAAAAGGAGCGACTTTCTGACGCATTTTCAAATAATAGGTCGAATACAAAGTCGTATCCAAGGGCACAAAAACATCCGGCATCACACCACCGCCGCCATAAACCACACGTCCTCCAGCCGTATAATATTCAGTCGTATCAACCAACTCGATTTTGGACTGATCTTGCAATTCACCAGATTTGAAACGAGCAGTAAAATCATCTTCATAAGCCTCAGCATTGGTATAATCTCGCTGAATACATCGCCCAGAAGGCGTGAAATATCTCGAAACCGTCAAGTGCAAAGCAGAGCCGTCACTCAACTTATATTGCTCCTGAACAAGACCTTTTCCAAAAGTACGACGACCGATTATAATACCCCGATCCCAATCCTGAATTGCACCCGCTACAATCTCACTTGCCGAAGCAGAACCTTCATCAATCAAAACTGCAATTTTTCCAATATCGAAAAAATTAGCCCCTGTCGTATTATAGTCCTGACGCGTAGATTTATCCCCTTCGGTGTAAACCATCAATTTATCTCTTTCCGAAAAAAGTTGACTTAAAATACGGGTCGCTTCCATTAAATATCCACCTGGATTTTGTCGCAAATCAAGGACAAGGTGTTCCATTTTTTGCTTTTCGACTAAGTCTTCAATTTGGAGCATAAAGTCTTTGTAAGTCGTCGCATTGAAGCGATTGATTTTGATATAACCCGTGTTTTCATTGACCATGTAGCCGATGTCCACACTATTATTTGGAATTTTATCTCTCGTAATCGTAAATCGTCTCAGGTTATTTTCTTTACCTCTGCGAACGCCCAACTCTACATCCGTTCCTTTTTCTCCACGAAGGAGGGTCATTATTTTTTCGGATTTGATTTCTTTACCTGCGATGATGGTATCTCCAACTTCGACAATTTTATCACCTGCCAAAATCCCTGCTTCCTCCGATGGGCCACCCGCAATTGGCGTAACCACCATTAAGGTGTCATCCAAAATCATAAACTCAATACCGATTCCATCAAAATTTCCCTGTAATCGTTCAGTTGTTTCTTTGAGTTCATCTTTTGGAATATAACTCGAATGTGGATCCAAATCATCCAATATATGATTAATCGCTCCTTCGACCAATTCATCATCTTCCACATCATCCACATACCGCGCATCGATGTATCGAATCAACTCCTCCATTCGACCATTGCCCAATGAATTTACTGATTCTTCATCATTATTTTCAACGACAATCGGTTGGCCTTTGGGAGCCATTCCTAAACCCAATAGCATACCCAATCCAGTCGCTAAACCTACGAAGGTTGGCAACCATATTTTCCAGCTTTCTAATTTTGAACTCTCTGGCATATTTTAAATTTGTGCAAATGTAATAGATAAATGAACCACAAAAGACACAAAAGGGGCACAAAAGAAATTTCAAGCGCCTTTCCTAATCTTTGTGGTTCAAAAAACGCTCTCAATTCCTACTTTTGTTGATATGAAGTTTAGAAACCACATCGCATTGATTTTGTTTTTCTTAATTGGCAATACTAACCTTTTTGGTCAATCAGATACCCTTTCCGATTGCTGTATGCCTCCCTACTTAGTTGGAATGGATAAAGACATTTTGAACAATGGAATTGACTCTGTGATGCAAGAGGCACTTGCCGCGAAAGCCTTTCCAGGTGCACAGGTTTTGATTGCAAAAGAAGGAAAATTAATTTATCACAAAGCATGGGGTTTTCATACCTACGACTCGACTCGAAAAGTGCAATTGGATGATATTTACGACTTTGCTTCGATTACGAAAGTTGCTGCTTCATTACCTGCAATGATGACTTTAATTGATGATGAAAAAATCAATTTAGAATCTCCGCTCAAAGCATTTTATCCAGACTTTTATCCATCGAATAAAGAGGACATGACTCTCCGCAGATTGCTCACTCATACTGCGGGCTTGAAAGGATGGATTCCCTTTTGGAAAGACACTAAAAAGAAAAATGGCAAATGGAAACGTCGAACTTTCAAAACCAAACAAAGCAAACGCTACCCTATTCGCATTGACGAAAATCTTTATTTGCATCGTAATTATCATAAGAAAATTTTCAAAGCCATTAAGGAATCTCCAACTACTGAAACGGGGAAATACATCTACTCCGATATGGGTTTTTATTTGTATCCCACTGTCGTGGAAAATTTGAGCGGCCAATTTTTCGAGACTTTTTTAAAAGAAAATATTTATAAAAAAATCGGGGCGAACTCATTGACATTCAATGCTTACCAACATTTTCCATTAGAAAAAATAATCCCTACTGAGCGTGATACTTTTTTTAGAAATAGTCAGATACATGGGCAAGTGCATGACGAAGGGTCGATTATGCTGGGCGGTATTTCGGGTCATGCGGGTTTGTTTGGGAAAGCGGTTGATTTGGCTAAACTGTTTCAAATGTATTTGAATGGCGGCACTTACGGTGGCCAGCGTTTTATCAAAGAAGAAACCTTGAATGAATTTACTCGCTACCAATATCCAGAAAAAGACATCCGTCGAGGTATTGGTTTTGATAAACCTTTGTTAGAATATCATCCACAAAAAAGCAGCACTGCCAAAGATGCCAGTCCAGATACTTTTGGGCATTCGGGTTATACCGGAACGCTCGTTTGGGCTGACCCAAAACATGACCTGATTTATATTTTTCTTTCTAATCGAGTTTATCCAACTCGGCTGAGTCGAGCGATTTATGATTTGAATATTCGACCTCGTATTCATCAGGTGATTTATGATGCGATGGAGTAGGAAAACTCATTGTCCCCTCTCAATAGGGGATTTGCTTTAGAATAATAACATGTATGACATACAAAAATGTCGGAAACCTTGAAGGTTTCCGACATTAAGGAATGGTTCAAAAAGTAAACTTCATTTTACTCACATACCTCAGAATAAATTCGAGCAGCTTTTATTAAATCTGCTTTTTTCAAATCAAAGGTTCCTTCTTCACACATCGTTTTCAAGTCAGCACAGTCACCAAAGTATTTTGCTAACCCTTTTTTCAAAATCAAAAAATCTGTGGATAGTAAAGAAACTGGGTCATCTTGCCCTGCCTTTTGGAATGCAAACTCAGCTTGCTCCTCATCCATGCCACCCCCAACTGGGTAATACTTATAAAGCGCAATTTTATCAGAGCCATATAATTTTTCAAGGATACACATTTTTGCATCAGAGCCTCCTTTTGCACTTGGAGCAAAACTCATTTTGGCAAAATCTCTTTTTCCAATAGAGAAAGAAGAAACCTCCTCTGAAGTAAGGTCAACTTCTGTTTCATCGGTTGAAGAAACAAATTTCACGTTACCTTCGCTTCCAAAGTTCAAGTCTGGATCTTCTTTTGAGTGTTGAAAAGTACCTGTAACTTCCTTCCCGTTCAAAAATACTTTTCCATCTGAGAGGTCATTGTTTTTCACCAGTTCTTCTTTTGCTTCTTCTAATGCAGCTATTTCTTTAGGGCCTTTTGCATCGGAAACATCACGACAATAGTGCATTGATTTGGTGCCGTGCAATTCCATTTTTTCATTTATTTTCTGACATCTTTCAATTAATCTTTCTGACTTTTTGTGTTTTGCATCAACCTTTAAGACTTTGTTAGCATGTTTGACTGCTGTTTCGAAATCTCCCAAGTAAAAGGAAAGCAAGGCAAGGTTATAGTTGCTACCTATAAATATTCTATTTTGTTTTTTATTTCCTGGTTGGATTTGAGCTTCTTTTTCATAGAAAGCCAAGGCATCTGCAAATTTTGTTTTATAGGCATCGGGCCCTTCACAGGGATCTATAGTTGACCATTCTTTTTTGATCTGCTCGTAATATTTTTCATAATCATCTGTGGTTGCATGTTTTTTGACGATATACAATTCCTTTGACTCCGTTCTCTTTTTAAAGTCGAATTTATCTGCCAAAGATTTTCTTGCTGCACCGACGGCAGAGCTATACATGTCATTCCTCGCGGATTTGTGATTTGATTGTAATGCTCTTGCTTTTCGTTTATTTAGTTCTGCACGCGAAGAATAACTTTTTGTGGTTTTAGTATCATTATAAGGAAAAGTACCACTATCCAAAATTTCGCCTTTAGGGCCATAAATTTTAAATGAGGTATTTCCACTGTAAGCGGTAGAATACCAATAATCTGTTGTCTTTGTGACCTTTCCAGTTTCTTTGTCTTTGTGAGAGTTCGTTTTTGTCTTGAGCGCTGTTCTACCGACGCGCATGTATCCAGTATTTACAAAGGCACGAATATGAGCTCCGTTATCCGCATAGTGATCCATTCTTTTGAACCCATCCATTGAGAGTCGATCTTGAGCTGCTTCTGAGGTTACTCCCATATCAACTATCGTTCGACCATAAATATTTATGGAGTAGGTTAGATAATCGTCTGGTAATTTTTCGGATGGAAGTGACACGTAGTTAAACTTAGCCTTTTTGTCTTTCAATCTTTGGCCAAAAACAACCGAAGTGCTCAATAAAAAAATAATAGTAAGTTGAATGCTTGTAAGTTTCATAAACAAATTTATTGTGTTAGTTAATTAGATATTCTGTTTTGAGGTGAAAACTATTTCAGTTTTTTTTTCGGACAAGCCTAAATTATTCTTTGGGCAAGAAGACATAGTTTTCATGTCGTGAAACTAACATTTAATTTTATTTATAAATAAAAAAAACAAAAGAAAAGTGTCAAACATTTTCCAAATCTTATTGTTGAAAAAATATCAGATTCCTCTGAATTAGGTAATTACGATTAAAACGTAAAAATAAAAGCCGCCTCAAAACTAAATTTGAGGCGGCTTGAAAACCAAATTCTATTCCCAGTTATGGGGCATGAATTTTATTTTATTACAACCATTTTCATGGTTTCAGTAAATTCTTCAGTATCTAATTGATAGTATAAAACGCCGCTTGATAACGCTTCGCTACTCAATGTAACGGTGTTATATCCTTTTGCGAAATCACCATTTACTACTTTCAATATTTTTCCAGAAACATCAGAAACCGTTAAGGTTGCTGCTGCTGCTTTTGGTAAATCAAAACCAATTACCGTTTCTCCTTTGAAAGGATTCGGTGTGTTTTGGTACAATGCAAATTCGTTTGAAACGACATCCCTTCCAAAGTTGATACTTACATTTTTGTAATCAATTCCTTCATATGCTTCTGCGTTGGTCAATGCTGAACTGATTGCGATTTCATTACTCAAAGTTCCATTTGCTTTCGCGATGAAAATCATTGTAAATGCTTCATTATCAGTTGCGGTTCCGTTCCAACTTGAAGTGATATATCCGTTCGCTGCCATAGCAGTTCCGAAGTGCTCAGCGGTTGCTACTCCATTTTCGATAGTCACTAATTCTAAGACCTGCTCATTGAATTTCAATGTAAATTGATAACCATCTACCGTTTGCAAATCTTCTGCGTTGAAAACAACTTTAACTTGCTCTCCTGCTTTGAAGTTTTGCTCTT
>CALLVG010000010.1 GCA_938010715.1 uncultured Saprospiraceae bacterium | reverse complement strand
CAACCGACATCAATTTATCAATTGCTCCTGGGTTAATTACCTGCCAATTGTAATTGAACGAACCGAGGTAAGGTTGATTTTGTGCGTTTAGATTGATGATACAAAGCATCGACAAAAACGCTAAGTATAATTTTAGGAGTAATTCTTTTTTCAAGGGTTTTATTTTTTTTCAAAGATAAAAATAGGAACCGAATCATACGCTCCTAAAGGTTCAAGTGTCGGCGTTTGTGTTCGGGTTTTGCTTTTACTTTTTATTAATTGGTTGACTCTTCTTTGTAAAAAATTATTTAGCTCAAGTGCAGAAATCATAGAGTCGTCTGCCATTTCATTTAATGGTTGTCCAGTATTCGGATCTAAAAAATACTCGCCAATAGAGTTCTTTTCTAAAAATCCAATATCTATTGGAAATTCATCTGTACCACCAGTCAATCCTTCCAGCAGTGCTTCCGTAAATGCTCCATTTTCCCAATCTTCATGTTCGAACGAATCCTCAGTGTTGGAGCAAGAAGTAAAAATAATTGTACCCTCTGCAACTTTACTTGCTTCTAATAAAAATTTGGCAACCGCTTCTTCAGATACATCTTTGGAAGCTAACTCTTCAGCTGCTGATCCGCTCAAACAAGCATCGATAAAAAGTACTTTTTTACAGTGAATTTTGTTTAAATATTTTTCTAAAAGCCGCTTATAATCTACCGCCGTAGCCGATGCACCCAACGGGTCGTAATCTGAAGGAACCAAATAAAAATCCTTATCAATAAGTGTCCCATGACCCGAAAAGAAAATCATTAAATAATCCTTCGGCTTGATCAACTCGTCATTAAATTGATTCACCAATTTATTGAATGCTAATTCGATATCGCGTTTTTCTGTATTTTCGGCATCAACCAAAATCGTACTGGTGATTTTTGAATAGGCATTACCTGCATGATGGTTCGAAATGGTTGCTAAAAAATCTTGCGCATCGTTTTTGGTTTGCTTCAAATCACTGTATTCGGGACCAATAGCCAGTATGTGTAAATTGGGCAATTTTTTGGGGTCATAATGAAAAACAATTGAGTCAGACGGATACCCATCAATCTCAATTTTGATCACGTTCGCCCCTTCATTTAATTGAGTGATTTTATAAATAAATTCATATTGATACTCCGAGTCACCTCGTGGAATTTGCTTCAAAACCGCCTTGTCAATCGCTTTGTCATCCACCAATGGTTCTTTTGAATTTAGAACCGTCACATCTGATTTTTCGATTGGTTCGCTCGTAAAAATCGTCAAATGAATCTGTTCTTTTTTGCTATTGGTTTCAAACTGTCGAGAAGGATTTTTGGAAATACTTGGAGATTGCCAAGAGGTGATGAAAGGGGTATTTCTAACGACCTTCCTTTTTTTACTCGTATTGATTTTATAGCTAACAGGAAAAGGGTTGAATCCATCGACTATAAATTCCATTTTTAATTCTTCGACAGTCTCGATTAAGTCTTCTGCACCTTGAACTCTTATTGAAATCGTTCTGGACGCACCACCTGCTTCCAAAAAATTGACAAAAGTTTCTTCATTAGGAATAACAATGTTTTTCAATTCACTCGAATTGACAACTCTTAATTGACCAGCAATGATATCTTCATTGCCAATATTCTTAATTTGAAGTTTTATTTTTCCTTCTTCTTTTGGAGAAAGGCTCTTGTCCTTGCTTTGATCCTTAAGATATATCTCTTCGATTTCGAGTGCTAATTGACGAGTATTCACTACCTTTTGAACCAGTTCATTTTTATTGATTTTTATGCAATGTAATCGAATCGCCTCTGGGGTGCGACTTCTTTTTTGAGTGCCGGCCATAATATAGGAGCCGTGATAGGTTTTAATTATTTTTTTAATGTCAAAAAATTTATTTTTTCTTCCATTAAAATCCATTATTGATTTTAGCGCTTCATTGCCATAATAAAGGCTTTGTTCTATAAACTTTCCATCAGCTCTTTGAATCAAAAACATCCGTTCTTTTTTTAAAGATTGATGAACAGTAGTCACTTCTGAATCAAAGCCCCACGGAAAAACTTCGCTTTTTATTTCTTCCTTTTTTTTCCAAAATGAAATAAAACCATCCTTATTTGTACCACCTTTAGTCCATCTATATCCTCCAATTATCACCTCACCTCTTGGTGTGATGGACAATGAATTTAAATGTTCAAAATCAGAAGATCCAATTTTTTTTCGATCCGTTATTGGAAAACTTGAGTCTTCAATTTCATAGCACAAAGCGTCTCCTTTTGAAGTACTTTCCGACTTTTTTGTATTTGCACAAAGTAGCGCAGTTTTACCAGCAATTGATTGTAAGTCTGCCAGTTGCTCAATACTTCCATTTCCGAACGAAGGGAGTGTCTTTATTTTCAAATCGCTATCAACAGTGCCCATCCACATTGTACCCTTTTTGACCTTGTCGCTTTGCCCTACTAATAGGTTTTTACCACTATCCATTGGGGCTATTTTCTCAAAATAAAAATGTCCTTCTTTGGTTGGAATCACTTTTGATTTGACTGGTTTTCCGTCAAAAGTAATTTTCAAAAGCCATCCATTTCCTATCTTTTGATTTGGGTTCAATTTTGTATTTCCAACTAAGATTAGGTGTCCATCATCTGTTGGCGCAAGCGAAGTTATCTTAGCTTCTCCTTCCACAATGATTGGGAAG
>CALLVG010000009.1 GCA_938010715.1 uncultured Saprospiraceae bacterium | reverse complement strand
GGTTCAGAATTAAATTGCGTTTCTATGGGCCGTTATTTTTTCCTTCTTCAAACCTACCCTTCAAAGTGAAGAGAAATGGTGAAAGTTCTTGATAATACTTTTTCGATAACGGTCGATTGCTCTAAGTCGTCATCGTAAATTAAGATATTTCCGATACCTCTTGATACTTTGAATTCAGGAGAAAAGATAAAGAATGGCATGAAAAACTGAACACCAGCGCCATATTCAATCGTAAAATCTGTTGGAGAAACCTTTACCAATTCACTTGCTTGTCTTGCTCGGGAGTCACTGGCTACATCGAAAGCATATTTTACACCAGCGATTACAAATGCTCTTTTATCTCGGTAAGGAGCTGATTTGTAACGAACATGAAATGGAAATTCAACAAAAACAGACTCAACTCTACGAGTGTAAGGTTCTCTTACATCCTTTGGAGCAGAGTAATTGATATTTCTTTCCGCAAAGGAAAGCGTCGGTAAAAATCTAAAATCAAAGTAGTCACCTACCTTTAGATTACTTACAATCCCTAAATTGAAACCAGGGCCAGTGATTGACTCTGCTCTCCTGATACTATCGTTTAAAATGAAATTTTTTGAATAGAAAATTTGGTAATCCGCTGTGTTGGAAGCGAGCGTAATTCCAAAAAAATAGGGTTTTTGTTCAAAGCCAAGAAAATTATAATTTCCTCTCGAAGTTTGTGCGTTTAAGCCCAAAAATAGACTAAACAGGAAAATACTGAGTATGACTTTTTTGTCGAAAATATGATTCATATTACTGGGAATTATATAGATTGCATGAGTGTTTACCAGGTGCAAAATGGAGGAGAGGATATTATTTTGCATTTTTGTAGATAAGTAGTCCATCTCCCATTTGACAAACCTCGTTCCAAGTTTAAAATAAGATTTTATAAAGTTGAAAAAATAACATTTCGATTTGAAGCGGTTCATAATGCTAAGGCATTATCTGCGTTTTTGCCTCGTCTGACAGGAAATAACGCACTTCATATTCGTAACTTTATCCTCCAATTTTAAGTTACGTAAAAACGATAACGAGGTCAAAGGTATTATCTTTCCAAATTTTTTTATGATTTCAACGAATAATTTACATTCCATCCTTATGTTTAGAATAGTAATCTTCTTTTTTACTCTTTTTTGCTTTGCAAGTTGCACTCCGAAGGTTCAAACTTTCATGGCGTCGGAAACTGATATTGTTAGAATTCCTCAAGAAAAAGAAACCTATCGATCTCCTTGCAATAACCCCAATAATTATGCTCCTGACACAAGCTATTTGGATCACACTCCAATGAAATATATCAAACTCAATATTCATTATATGTTTCCCTCTGAAGTCCCCGATGATTTTGATGAAAAAGTAGCAAGAAAATGGGCTAAATCTATGTACTATGCAGCGCAAGAAGCGCTGATGAAAAATTTACCTTCAAAGTTGCCCAAAGATAACCTCATACCTACACTGCCGATTAGACATAGATATGTTTTGACAGGTAGGCCAAATGATCCGACAGATGATGGAATCTATTTTCATTTTGATTCTAAATGTTGTTACTCTGTTAAAAAGGGAAAAAACTCTACGCTTTACAAAAGAGACATGTTTGAAGAATATGGCATTCAAAAGGATACTGTTTTAAATATCTTTTTAAGTCCTCATCATCCAGATAGCGTAAAATCAAAAACCTATGGAGCAAGTATAAGTGGAGTTGCTCTAAGGAATTTCATCAAAATGATGTGGACTTATGGTGATTTTACTTTGAAACCATGGGCAGGAGAGGCACCCGGTACTTTCAATCATGAAGTTGGGCATATCTACGGGTTAGTCCATGCTTGGGGATATAACGATGGGTGTGATGATACTCCAAAACATTCGCTTGACATCAAATCCAACAACGTAATGGATTATAACTCCAACATGAAAGCTTGGACGCCTTGCCAGATCGGTAAAACTCAGATGAGGATGGCAACTTCAACTGCTTTGGCAAGAAAATTTTTGGTCAATAACTGGTGCCGACTCAACGTTGATAAATCAATAACCATTACGGATTCCATTGATTGGAAATGTAAAAAAGATTTGGAAGGTAATTTAATAATAAAAAGTGGAGGTGTCTTGAGATTATGGTGCAGACTTTCTATTCCTCCCAATGGAAAAATAGTAGTAGAGCCAGGCGGAAAATTAATTGTTGAACCCTTCGCAAAAATCCATCAAGCTTGTGGTGAAAAATGGAAAGGTATCGAGATTGTTAAATTTGGGAAAGAACAAGGTATTGTCCAAATAGTAGGAGAAGGAAAAATTGAGGATAGCATTAATGGAATTTTTGAAATGGAGGCATTGGAATAATAAATTAAAATTTCCATTGAATCTGGATTTTTACATCCGATTTATTTTTTCCTTCAATCAATTCTTTGCCTGAGCCAAATCCACCTTCGATGTCTTTGAATGTGTTGGCAAATCTACCTTCGATAGAAATATTTCGAATACCAGTATATCTCAAATAAATATAAAATCGACTACCTTGATCAAAATATGGAGGAATAGAGAATGAATTCAAAACGTCGTTTTCAAAAGTATAAATTCTGGCGTCAAAATCATCTGTTTCAAAATAAGAAATCCTTGATTTTACCTTTAACGGGAAATTTGGAACATTCCAAATCAAGTCCTGATAAATTAAAAATCCATAGGAATTATCATTCTCGTGATTTTTGTTAAACGACCATTCTGCTCTGTTTCTCCATTCAAATTGCTTGTTTAATTTATGTGCAAAATGAATTCTAAAGGATTCTCTTTTTCGGGGTAAAACTAAGGCAAAATTGGTGTCAAATTCTTGATTACTAATCCCTTTCGTTTCCGATCTGTATTGGAGGTAAATCTCTCCTTTTTTATAAAAAATATAAGAAATTTTGGCGAGCCATTCCTCCCCAATACTTGGCGCATCTGCTCTCGAACGAAGCCATTCGTGTTGCCACAGATCAAAATAAGCATCAAATCTCAGATTTTTGAAAAGTTTGATCGAAATTCCTGAATACAAACCAGTCTCATTATTTGTGCGTCGTGTTTCAGAAAACGGCTGTCCATTAAGCGAAAAGAATGCTTGGTCAAAATGCCGAAACAGGAAGGACGCATTGGCATATTTTCCTAACCCTAAAAGTAAGCCATTTGAGTAAGCTAAATTTTGATTTGCATCTAATGCTGCCTCTCCAAATAAGTGCAGGTTTCCGAAGTAATAACTATAATCCAAACTTGAATTATAAACTTCCTGACCACTAAAACGATATAAATTGCTAAGGTCAGATGAGGGCGCAAATGCTTGATCAAACCGGTCATAAATAAAGTTACCGTTAATTCTAAAATTATTCTTTTTGTAGCCAAGACTAAAACCTACAGAGTTTTGTTGAGTGCTTTTTTCATCTTCAATTTCCGATTCAGTTCTATGAAAACCTGATGCTAAGAACGAGGAGATGAAAAGGGTAGTGTCTCCCAAATCAGTAATGTCACTTTCGATAATATTCCCATCAATTTGTTTAGTCGAAACGAACCCCGTGAGATTCATAGTTTTAAAATCTAAATCAAAACCAGCTCCTCTAAAAAAAGCAAATTCATTGACCGAGGAGTAGGGGCTTAGTTTTTTTGTTGTGTTTTTAATATTCAGAACATTAGAACCTTTTGATCTCGCAAAACCAGAACGTAAAATTAAGCCTTGACCAAAAGAAACTCCAAAATCACCCAATGCGATTCCCTTAATGTTGGGGTGGATATCTTTTAAAAATAAATGAGCAGAGTAAAAGTCAAAACCGTTTTTGTTTGAACCTGAAAAGAATTCTTCCCCTCTATCCTTTTCGGCGGTTAAGCCAGCTTGAATTCTATTTGAGGAAGTCCATTTATATTTTAGAAAATATTGGTTTTGATCGCCCAAATATCCGTTTTCAATATCTTGATATCCTTTTTGTGGTTGTAAGATTCTTGTCCAACGAGTCAGTAATTCTGAATTCCCGTTTTCTAATAAAATTTTTGCATTTAAATTTCTTTTAATAATGTCATTATTTCCAATTTTGAAAAAAGGAAGAATGGTTTTAATGGTTTTTAAATCAAAATCGTTGACGGATTGAAGTTCATAGAGTTCAATGAAATTTCCATTCTTTTTGCGATGTGTCAGTAAGTTTTGAATCTGAAAAGGCGAAAGCACTCCGAAGTCTAATTCTTCATAAGTTGCTGTATTAATATTGATCGGATTTTTCATCAAATCTTGAAACACATCCGTCAATCCGTTAAAGTCAAAATCTGAATCTGCCTCAGATTCAATTGCAAAATTTTCAATAATTTCTTCAATTTGATTTGGAAGTTCAGTTGGGATAGAATCAGTTTGAGCATGACAAAACTGTCCTAAAAAGGAAATGAAAATGACCAATGTCCAAATATTTTTTTGATACATTTTTATATTTTTGAACTCAATTTTAATCAAAAAGACAATAAAACAATATAATCACGATAAAAATAAAGATTTTTAATTTTATAATATGAATGTGTTTGATTTTTGTCAATCCCACTTTTTAGGAAAAAAAATAGCTATTTGCCCAATTTATAAAATCAAATAGATTATAAAATAAAATAATATTTTGTTTGTACTGGTATATGTCTGTTTTATATGTGTTTTTTGTCGATTTCAAAATTTGAATAACTAATTTTTAAGTCAAATCTTTGCAGTGATAAAGAAAAACAATACTCTACCCGATGATTTTGTATATAGATGCAAAAAGTGTCGGACACTTTCAAAGATTAGAGAAAAAAGCTAATTCCTTCTCTTATTTAGTAAAGTTGAAATAATAGTCTTTATTCTAAAACCATTGGGAATTGTAGAAAAACCACGATAGATTTATCAAAAATTTTGCACAAAAATAAACTTAATTATATCAATTAACGAAAGCGGTCAGAGGACGCAGGTTTCTCTGGTCGCTTTTGTATTTTTTCAAATTTCAAATCAAACATTTAATTAAATCATGGGAAAAATTAAGCTTGATTATGTATGGTTGGATGGTTACAAACCAACCCAAAGTATGCGAAACAAAGTCAAAATTATTGATGACAAAAAATGGAAAGGAAAAATCGAAAATTGTCCGATGTGGGCATTTGATGGTTCTTCAACTGCACAGGCAAAAGGAAATTCTTCTGATTGTTTGTTGAAGCCAGTTAGGCTGTTTGTTGATCCATTGCGAGAGAATGGATACATGGTTATTTGCGAAGTTTTAAACGCAGATGGCACTCCTCACGCTTCTAACGGACGAGCAACTATCAATGATGACGACAATGATTTTTGGTTTGGATTTGAGCAAGAATACGTTTTGTGGGACATTGAACATCATTCTCCATTGGGTTTCCCAGCACAAGGATTTTTCCCTGCACCACAAGGGCCATATTACTGTTCTGTAGGGGCTGAGTTTGCAGTTGGAAGAGAAATCGTTGAAGAACACATGGAATTGTGTATTGCGGCAGGTATCAATATTGAAGGAACCAATGCAGAGGTGATGAAAGGCCAATGGGAATATCAAGTTTTTGCAAAAGGAGCAAAAGAGGCAGGTGACCAAGTTTGGGCTGCAAGATTTTTGTTAGAAAGAGTGGCGGAGAAATATGGCGTTCGTATCAACCTACACCCAAAACCAGTAAAAGGGGATTGGAATGGTTCAGGTATGCATGCTAACTTTTCAAATACAGCTTTGAGAACTTCTGGCAAAAAAGAAGTATTCGAAGAAATCTGTGAGCGATTCAGACCAAAGAAAAGAATCAAAGATGCTATCGCAGTTTATGGTGCTGATAATGAGCAACGATTGACAGGTTTGCACGAAACACAATCAATCAACAAGTTTTCTTATGGAGTTTCTGACCGTGGGGCTTCAATTAGAATTCCAATTGCAGCTGTTGAGAATGGTTGGAAAGGATGGTTGGAAGACCGTCGTCCTGCATCAAATGCAGACCCTTACAAAGTCGCAGCGAATGTGATTAACACTGTAAAAGGGCTTTAAGTATTAGGCTTTATTCTGAAATATTTCGTAGCGCAACGAATGCTTAGATTTTTTGTCCCAATTAGCGGAAAAAAAAAGTATTTTCTTGCACACGAAATATTTTAGAATAAAGCCTATTATTTTGAACGTTTTTAAACCTAAATAAAGCTAAAAAAATAACCTTTCGATTTGAAGCTGTTCTTTTTTCCATTATACTTCCCCGATTAAAATCGGGACACGCGTTAAAAATCCTCGCCAATGCTAAGGCATTGTCTGCGGTTTTTGCCTCGTCTAATGAAAAAACAACTCACTTCAATTTCGAAACTTT
>CALLVG010000008.1 GCA_938010715.1 uncultured Saprospiraceae bacterium | reverse complement strand
AGCAAATTGGACTTTTATTGTTTGGGGAGCGTTACATGGGTTTTTCTATTTAATTTTTAGACAGTTTAAATCAATATCAGACAGGTTACCAAATTTAATTAGAATCTTAATCACCTTTCAAATTACCTGCTTATGCTGGGTTTTCTTCAGAGCAAATAATCTGACTGATGGGATTCAAATAGTCCAGACCATTTTTATTAATCCATTTTCAACTTTGGGTTTAGAAAATGTTATTACCCCTGGAAGTTTAGGGAACTTCCTGATTATCATGAGTCTATTTATAGGATTTGTTATGGTAGATCCGTTTATGGATCAATTGATTAAAGGAAAAAGAATGATTTCAAATATTCAAAATCACTTGATCTTTGGAACAATTCTCACAGGCATTTTTCTATTTGGTTTCTTTGGAGAAGTAAACTTTATTTACTTCCAATTTTAAGATGGGCAAATTTTTACTACAAGGCATTAAGTTTATCGGAATATTTATTCTCACCTACCTATTCGTTTTTGGTAGTTTATTCTTTTTAAAAAAGAAAAATATTCCACTTATACATCGCGTATCAAAAACCCTATTATTTTGGGGTGGTGATACACACAAACGGTTCAAAGAATTTGATATAAAATTAAACTATGATCTCTTGATCATAGGCTCCTCTCACACCTATAATAGTTTTGATACAAGAATCTTTGAAGAAAAGGGAATCAGGGCCTATAATTTAGGTACAAGTGGACAATCCATCGAAAATTCGCTTATCCTTGCGCGAAATTATTTCCACAAAGGGTTATCCAAAAATGTAATCTTAGATATTTACCCCGGAGCATTTATGTCAAGTGGATTGGAATCTACTTGCGATCTGATTGTAAATGTCCCATCTAATAGCGCTGCTTTGGACTTAGCGTGGAGCTTTCCGGATATTCGCTCTGTCAATATGTTAGTACTTAGACTATTTTATAAACTTTCTAATTCTCACGCACCAATATATAAAGATACAAGATACCGCAAAGGAGGATTTATAGCTGTCCGAGACTCGGCGAATACTAATATAGAATATGACAAATTTCTGCCGAGATACAAGCCAAAAGAGGAGGCCATTAATAGTTTGCATCAGATTATCGCACATTGTAAAGCGATAGAAACGAAACTAATTTTAGTTGCTCACCCTGCACCCAAGGAATTAAAGAATCAACAATATTTATCATTTGTAATCGATGCAAAAAAAATTTCCGAAAAAGTTGGATTAGAGTTTTTAGATTATTCATTTAATCATAATTTAAACTCTAAACATCATTTCTATGATGTACAGCACCTCAATGAAGCAGGCGCGCAGATTTTTACTGAAAAATTAATTGCAGATTTGCATTCCAAAGAGTTAATCATAAAAACTACAGAACAATCGAAAATCAAGCGGAAGAAGGCGGAGGAATAAAAAACTACTTACTGAAGCGGAAGAAAATGATTGCCAACTTTGGGATATATTTTTCTACGAATATCCTAAACAAAGCGATTCCATTTCTATTGCTACCCATTATCGCAAGATATTTGGAGCCAGAGGATTTTGGAAAATTAGCAATTTTTTCGACAGCCATAATCTTTTTAAAACCAGCTATCGACTTAGCACTTATCAGCTATGTGACAGTGGAATTCTACCAACACGAGAAAGAGCACATCGCTTCTCTCAACTCTACAATAGTGCTTGCTATATTGGGCAATTTCATCTTTATTTCCATTTTGTTTTTAGGAGCTCGTTATTTATTCGGAGATTTTTTGGCTTTACCGTTAAGGTTTTATTTCCTTATTCCGTTAGTTTGTTTGACCAGTAGTATTTTCCTTCTACATCTAATAATTTTACGAAACACCCATCAAGCATTTGAATTTGGCGTGCTGCAAACCATTGCTACAATCATTAATTTCGCAGTCTCGCTACTATTAGTCGTTAGCTTAAAATACGATTGGGAGGGTAGGGCTATTGCGGAG
Organism: uncultured Saprospiraceae bacterium; assembly: GCA_938010715.1. Taxonomy (GTDB): domain Bacteria; phylum Bacteroidota; class Bacteroidia; order Chitinophagales; family Saprospiraceae; genus JAGQWW01. Next base: position 9,984 of record CALLVG010000008.1, on the reverse strand, counting down.
ATTTCAGCAAATTGTTCGATGGCACTGGTTGCAATATTTTATTTGAATAAATACAAATATTTATCCTATCATTTTTCTTTTGAAAAATTAAAGGCTGCTATTAAATTCTCTTTTCCATTGGTTCTTAGTATTTTATTCATCAGTATGATTAGTTACGTGGATAGGTTTTTTATCAAAGAAATGGTGAATGAATCTGCCTTAGGTTTATATGCAATTGGGTTCTCATTTGGCCTGATTCTTAAATCAATCATTCACTCTTTTGAGCAGGTTTTTACCCCTTGGATATATCAACACCTAAGTGAAAAAGACGCTACCAAAATCAAGAAATTGAAATTGGTCCGTTTTACATATTTATATTCCATTATTCTTTTAATATTGGCAATCGGGATAGGGATTGGTGGTAATTTTCTTTTATACATAAACTTTTTGCCATCAAAATTTATTGGCGCTGGTTCCTTTATATTCTGGATAGCATTAAGCTTTGCATTTTGGGGGATTGCTGATATTATTATTCCTTATATTTCTATAACGAAAAAAACCAGATTTACTTTAATTAGCACTGGCATAGGTTGCATTGTTAATTTAATTTTCAATTATCTTTTTATCGGTTGGTTTGGAACCATCGGAGCAGCCTATTCTAAAGTCATAACTGTATTTGTAATTGTTTTACTTTATTTATACTTTGCTAATAAAGTGTATCCAATGCCTTGGTTTAAAAAAGAGGCTTTTGTGATACCTTCAATACAGAAATTCGTCAAAGAAATTCGTCAATCGAAATCTTAAATGAAAATACTATTTTTTGAACCATACGCCCTCAACACCCCACACTTTGAGACCTGCCTGGAACTCATGCAGCGTCACATTGACAAGGGTGATGAAGTTGTCATTTTAGGATGCGATGGCAACCTGCCTGCCTGTGCAGTCAACATGAAAAAGAGAAGTATCATCTGCAACAGATGTATTTCTAAAAGAAAAAATGGACTTAAACTTCTCAATGGAAAATTCACTTATAAAAATTTTGAAATAGCTGGAGAAAAAGAAGCCCTTTTGCAAGAACAGTTGCGGCTCGATTTTAAAACAATCAAAGAATTACAAAGCTATACTATTGGAGGATTCGAAATTGGATATGCCGTTGGTTCTACCTTGATAAGCCTTCACCGAGAACCTAATTTATTTTTGGAAAAGGTCTATGGTTGGAAAAAAATAATGCGTGCGTCGTATGGCTCTTTTCTTTCGATGAAAAACCAAATTGAATTAGAAAAACCAGACAGGGTTTATCTTTTCAATGGAAGATTCGCTATTTTAAAAGCTGCGTTTGCAGCATGTAAAGTAAAAAATATTGATTGTTACATTACTGAACGTGGGGCGAATATCTCTAAATTTATGGTTTTCAAAAATCATCAGCCGCATAGCATCAAAGGAATAGATAACCTGATTCGGGAATATTGGAAAAGAGATAAATCAGAGGCCGCAATTGATACCGGAAAAAAATTCTACATAGATCGTAAAAAGGGGAAAGCCCAAAGTTGGGTCTCTTTTACCAAGGATCAAAAACTTAATTCACTTCCAAAAGATTGGAATCCTTCAAAGAAAAATATCGTTATTTTCAACTCTTCTGAAGATGAATTCGCTTCTATTGGAGAAGAATGGAAATTGCCTTTTTATCAAAATCAAACAGAAGGAATTAAAAAAACCATAAAGGATTTTGAAACAGAAAAAGATTTTCATTTTTATCTACGATTGCATCCAAATCTTAAAAATGTAAAAAGTGAATCATTGACTGCTCTCTCTAATATTTCAAGTCCGAACTTGACCATTATTCCGCCAGAGTCAGATATTAGCACCTATAGTTTGATTGACCATTGTTATAAGGTTTTGACTTTTGGCTCCACTGCAGGAATTGAGGGAACGTTTTGGGGGAAACCCTCCATAATGGCAGGTACCAGTTTATACATGCATTTGGACGCTACCTATCGACCTAAAAATCATTCGGATTTAGTAGAATTGCTAAACGCAGAACTTCAACCAAAGGATAAGGAAAATGCTATTCAATATGGTTATTACCAAAATACTTATGGTGAGGTGTTTAAGCATTTCGAACCAGAAACGCTTTTTACGGGCAAGTTCAACGGGGCTGTTGTGGAGGAGTCTTCGATCTACAAGTACACTTATCTTTTTTATGAAAAAATAAGAAAACTAATCAGTTAAATGAAAGTACTACATCTATGTGCTTCATTCAAAGGAGGAGCGGGTATAGCTTGTAATCGAATACATCAAGGGCTTTTAGAACTTGACACAGATTCTCATTTGCTCACAGCAAACAAGGAGATGAACCCAACTCCCAATTCTTACAGAATGGTAGATTTAGTCGGTCAAAACCAAAGGGTATGGCTGGAATTTAAAGAACTTGGCTATAAGATTTTTTATAAACTAAAAGAACGAAATATAGAAATTGACTCAACGCTTTTCACTTACCTCTCGTCTCCTTATTCTTTTTTGACAGACCTCGATATTTATAAAGAGGCGGATATCATTCATATTCATTGGGTGGGTAATTTTTTGGATTATTCCTCTTTTTTTAAAGTTAATAAAAAACCTGTTGTTTGGACTTTACATGACATGAATCCTTTCTTCCCAGGAAATCATTATACTTTAACGGAGAAAGAAAAAACGGACAACAAAGCAATTATTCAAAATTATACTAACAAGAAAAATCAGTTTTTTAAACAGCAAAAAATTGCTGTTGCAGCAACTACAAAATGGATGATGCAAGAATCCATAAACAGTGAGATTTTTGGCAAATTTTCGCACGAACTCATTCATTATGGTTTCGATACAAACATTTTCAAACCAAGAAATAAAACCATAGCCAGAGAAATCCTCGACCTTCCATCAGACAAAAAAATCATTCTTTTTGCCGTCAACAATATTTTTGACGAACGAAAAGGTTTCCAATTATTATTGGATGCTTTGAAAAAAATAGAGGATGAGGACATTTTGCTCTGTGTAATGGGCAGCACTTATGGTGTAGAATTGCCCAACCTCGCGACCATCCACGAAATCGGATTTGTAGCAGATGAACGATTGTTAAGTTTAGTATTTTCGGCCGCTGATGTATTCGTGACACCTGCTATTGAGGAAGCATTTGGACAAACGACCATCGAGTCGCTTTGCTGCGGAACTCCAGTCATTGGCTTCGATACAGGGATTATTTCGGAGGTGATTGAGAATATGAAAAATGGATTTATTTGTAAAGATAAAACTGCGGAGAGTTTAGCAATCGGGCTAAATGAAATTTTAAAGAACTTGGATGACTTTGATCCGATAGGAATTTCTGAACCTATCAGAAAGCAATTTCTTGAAAAGCAACAGGCTGTGAAATATTTGGACATGTATAAACAACTGCTTCAAACATAAACAACTGATTTTATACGATTCCTAAATGCAGCCTCCTTTTGGAGGCTTTTTTTATGATTGTAAAAAATAAATTTTCACCAAAAAAAAATCGAGGATCGTTGTATAACTTTCAACTTTACTTATTCTATTAGCATCTTCAATTATACTCAAAGTATTCTAATAACTTTTCAAACTGATAATCAGTTGTATATTGTTTAATCAATCCTTCTTCTATTGCTGACACTTTTTTCCCAGCTTCAGCTTTTAGAATCGGAATCGCACTTTCAATATCCGTTTTGGAGAAAAGGACGATTCCAGTTTTTAAACGGCTCATCATATTGAGCATTTCTTTTGAAGGGTTGATAACGATAGGGGAGACACCGCTGCCGATATAGTCATAGAATTTTTGAGTGACTCTTCCTCCGTTGAGATTTTCTTCGGGGAGATAAATTAATCCAAATCGATAATTACTTAACACGCGAGGTACTTCGGTTTGACTTATTTTTCCTTTATAATTTACATAATCAGATTTTGAAAGAACCGAATCGTATTCCCCGTAATAATCACATACAACTTTATATCCGGCTTTATTTATCCTTTCAGCAAAGCGTACAACATTTTTTGCAGCTAAGGCTCTTGGATAGGCGCCACCAGAGTAAACAATTTTTAGTTTATTTCCTTTGCTGATGGTTGAATTATTGGATACGACCTCTTCAAAACCATTTCTCACCACCAATGATTTATCTCTTAAATAGTTGTACTGTTTACAATAATTGTCCCTATCTGTTTTAGTATTAAAAATTATAAGATCCGCTTTTTCAAATACCTTTCTTTCATAAAACTTCGAAAATAATTTACCAAAAGGGAATGGATTGTATAATGGATTGAGTGTCCACGGATCCCTGAAATCGGATATCCAAAACATGTCCTTTTTGAAAAATTTACAACACAATCCTATAAATGCAACACCAAAAGGGGGTTGTGAACTAAACAAAACGATATTAGAAAATTCGGCATGGAGGTTTCGGTAAATTTTCAATACCCATAAAATTGAAGGATCAATAAAAAAACCACCATTGAGAATCCTTTTTCCAATTCGAACAGTAAGCGGTTCTTCAATTCTAATACCTTCTTTGGGAGAAATTTCACGACTTACTAAAGTACTTTTAATTCCTTCTCCTTGTAGAAATTTGTTCAGACGAAGCATACGATTACCGCCAACCAGTGATGTCCTCAAGGAATCATAGGAGATTAAAAACCATTTTTTATTTTTGAGGCTACGTTTATTCATTTGAAACTGTGGGTTATCGCAGAATCACTAATTTACCAATATCATTTTTAAAATATTCATCTATTGATGTTGCTCTCTGTTCTATCGCTTCCCCATTGTCATTCTGAACCACAAATCTATAAAGATATACGCCATTTGCTAACTTATCACCAAATTCGTCTGTCCCATTCCACTGGAAATCTGTTTTGTGTGTCCCGATTCGCAACGGCCCCATTTCTGTATCCGTTATTTCCCGTACGATCTTACCTGAAATAGTCATTATTTGAATCTTATAATTTGCTGGCGACGTACTTCCAGTCAAGGTATAAACAAACGAAGTAGAAGTGGAAAACGGATTGGGATAAGTCAATAAGTTTGAAATAGATGACTTTGTTATCACATTGAATTTTATGACGTAATCAAACCTACCAGCTGAATTACCAGAAGCATCTTTTGCTTTGATTTTCAATTCATATTCTCCATCGATTGTGAAAGTAGGTTTGTACTCGATTTTGGCAATATTGTTATTCGTTGTATTCGCAGGTATGAAAGTTATCTCAGGACTTGCAATTGGTATCAATACAAAATCAACTTCATCGGGCCTTCTGAGTGAAACCTCAAATGAAGCAGAATCTGAAATTGGAAACAGTAAATTTTCATCTTTTAAATTAGCTACTATAATCGGTTTGGAAGAAACAATCTCTCCATTCATTATCCTTAAGCCGTCAAAGGTTACATCAAGTAGCGGGTTGCGTTGATCTGATTTTACGAAAAATTCTTCCTGAATGAAGTTATTGAATTCATGAAGTTCTGGTTGATCTTTATTAGGATTTATTTCAAAAAATAGACTTTGAGTTCCTTCTAAATCTTTGGTATCAATTTCAATTTTGTATGAAGAGGCATCCCGTTTTGTCAAAGGCGCAATACGATCATACTCTTCCAATATGACCGTTTGACCATCTTTGATAGTGTAATAAACCAGAAGGCTATCCATATCATATTGACTCAAATTTTCATACCCCAACTCAAGTGTATAGATTTCACCCTGACCCAAAGTATCTTTTGCTTCTACATATTTTTTTTCTGTATTAATGGCCACTTCTGGGTATCCTTCATAAAATACGCGCCAATAGTCGAGATTGGGCGAAGTCCTATTTGCAGTGTCTTGCGCATGAAATTCAAGTGACAAATAAGGAAATCTTTCGGCACTAATCGTCGATAAACTAACATCCGTGTTTGTAATGTTTTCAAAAATTAGAGAATCATTCCCATCTACTTTTCGACCGATTACATTTACGAAATATTCGTCCGTATTTGGAATAGAAGGTGTTGCTTTCCAAACCAAAGAGTCCCAATTTTGGGAAGGGCCAATTAATTTAGAAGCCATAAAACCATTCGTCCAATTACCAACAATAGGGAAGGTTTCATCTATTACCTGCATAACTGAATCTGCTACAAACTCACCAATCACGGATTGACCTTTCTTATAAAAGAAAACATACGGAACTGAACCCAAAGAATCCAAAGCTCTAACCTTTGTTGCACCTTCTGCTTCCAAAACATCAAAAATAGTAGTGCCAAAACTGGTAGAATCAGATAACCACTTAGAGGGAGAATATCCTGCGGTTGGGGTTTGGCTCGTAAACATTAAGACATAGTTATTGTCTGGAATACTATCTTTCAAAAAGTTTATCAATCTCCCTCTAGTTGCTTTTACATCCGTCCTAAATGGAAAAGCATACATATCAAAATTAAAGCCACCTGCTCCCATCGCGCCGCCTGGTGGATTTACCCAAGGTTCAACGGTAATAGAATCTAATACTGCGACATAGAATCCTCTTCCATTACCTATAGATTTTTGAGTTCTTGTATTATTAATAAAATAAGCAGGCACATTCCTTCCAGAAAGAAAAGCAAAGTTCTTTACCCTTATTTCTTTGATATCATCAATGAATTTTAAGTTTTTTGTATTATCATCTATCTCAAGATTAGCAAACCGATTTTTGTTAAACTGCTGATAATGAGATTGATTAAATCCATTGGGCAAATTGGGGTGGTACAAAAAAGAACTATTTTGCCAATCGTACCCAAAGTCTGATTCCGTGCTATCCAAGCTGGTTCTCCAATAATAAACCTCATCAATATTTGGAGTAATACTCGGAGTCAAATTAGCAATACCACTACTCGTTTCTATTATATCTTCTGAAAGGTTTGTTGTATTAAAATTAGAACTTTTGTCAACCTGAAAAACAATATTCTTTGAATCAGTACTGACGGAAGTTGACGAACTGATTAACTCCAATGCAGATTCATTGACAATACTACATTCTGTTGGATAAACTGGAACGATACTATTATCCACTACATAAAATCCAAAATCATTACTGGAATATTCGTTGTTATTTTCGGCAGCAACTGCTGGAAGCTCATCAATTTGGTCATCCGCATCAATTACAATTCTGAGTCGATTCCAACCAATATTATCGTCCGTTACTTCTACAGGAAGTTTAAAATTTACTGCCGTTTGGTAAGTGCTTACATCCACCGATTCAGATGCGGCTAAAGATTCAATACCCGAGGGCGAAGTAAGATAAACTTCAACAAGTATTGACGTGTTTGGAAGGTTGCGACCCAAATTCAAAATTGAAACACCTAATTCAATATCATCAACTTCGGCATTCAAAATATTCGTACTTAAACTTATTGATTCTTTAATTATACTATAATCAGGAGCTTCATAGTTGTGAAATTTGACAGCTGGATCACCCAATAGCGTATATTGCTCAAGTAATTCAATTTGTTGTGAAATATTAAAACCTAAACTGTTCGAATCATTACGAATAGAATCAATTTTAATAAAAGAATTCCTCAGAGACTTTCCTATAGTCAAGTCTCCACTTTTCCCAAATTCATCATAGATTTTATCTACCTGATTATAAAGTGGAGTTACAGCGCCTTGCCCAGACATCGCCATAAATCCGATACTCCCTTTATCTTTTGTAAAAACATAATCATAACCTGTACCATTTACATCATGAATATTGCCTGAATAACAGCCCATGGAAATTAGTAATGGGTATTTCCCTTTATTGGAATAGTTGTCCACTAAATCTATGGCAAAATCAAATGAACCAATACTTCCATGTCCAAAAACTGTCATCAATGAAACGCCGTCATTCACTCTATTGATGATGTCAGTTGATTGACTAACTTCTATTGGATCAGAACTGTCTTTGTAGTAATCTTTTACAGTGGCACCGATTCCATTTGTCTCTATCTTTTCCTCTAAATCTTCCAAGTGAAGTTTAATGGCAAGTTGTTGAAAAGGAGAAGTTCCACCTCCGAAATGCATTGCTTTTTTAGTCCATTCACGGTTTTCGATGGTATTGATTTGTGGATCAAAAGATTCATGTTCGATCACTTTATTCAGATAATTTTCAATGTCCGTGGCAAAAGTTGTCGCCAACCTTCCAATATTAATATTTGATAGTGGCCTTCCTTGTGTCGAAACCAACATGTTGTCTGCACCTGGCACTCCAAACGTAGGTATAAAAGGGAGATCTCTCAATAGAAAAGTTTCGGTCCTTTTTCTATGATACTCTCTTCCTTTGCCAATTATCAAAAGATATTCAGGTGGAGCAATTTTATTTTTGAAATGTGCAAAATTTCGAATTGAAATGGGATGTCGATGGATTCCGTATGAAAATTGATTATAAATTTCATCAATTAAATACTTATCGACATCGAAATTTCCTCCCGCTTCTGAACTTCTATAAGTTCTATATTTATCAATATTTTCTTCGGCCAGTTGAGGATTATCAAAAGCCTCATAACTTGTCAAAATGATATAAGATCCATCATCATTTCTTAAATCTCTAAAATTGACTTCCTTTAAATTATTAATTTTATTAGCGCTATTAGATAACACAAACTGTCGCTCCGCAGAGTTTGGGGGGATAGCAAATGAAACGATATCATTATTAATGTCCGGATTGATAAAAATACTATTTGATAAATCGTAACAAATAGGAGCTGGATTATTTACATCAAATTCAAATGATAACCCGCTGTAAAACGAAGATTCAAGAGTTTTAAAAAATAAATTATTGTTATTGACTACATTTGAAGACCTTTTGTATCGAGCCTTCAGGTTAGAAACAAATTGTAAATCAGCTCCTTGGCTTGTAATAATCTCTATGTTATTCTCTTGAGACAAAATACCTCCTGGCACTTTAATAGGAAGTTCATGAACCGTAGCAAGTAATTGACTATCATCAATATAAGTTGTATCAAGCAAAAGAACATCATTTACTTTTATAGTAAGCTGGTGTGTATCTACCGCATTAGCCGAAAGGCGAATCGATAAAAAATCATCCTCACTATCATTAATAAAGTTAGGTAAATCAAAAGAAATTACTTGGTTTGCTGCCCCGCGCGGTAAGGCCCATCCTTCTCCAGAACTAAAAGTTGATCTTGTATTTCTTGGATTTCGAAAAGTGCTTGAAAATACAATAGTTGTATCAAAAACTAATTCATTTTCAAAAACAGAAACTTGATTGGTTTCATTAGGAATTTCAGCAAATCTAAGCGAAGAAGCATTTTCCGACCAAGTCAAAAAAAACGCGGTAGAATCTGTGAATAAACTGAATTCAGGATTCAAATTATCAATAGAAGGATTTTCAAATAAATAATTGTCTAGTTCAGATTTATTCTTTTTGCCTTCAAAAATCAAAAAATCACTGTTGCCCAAAATGCCAGAAGTCGATACCCTGATCGGCACTTCAACTCCCATCGAAAATAACTGAAACATTTCAGCTTCAATATCATCAATTGGGAATCCAGCATTTTTTAGAGTTGAATAATCGATTTTAAAAATACCATCCTCCGCTGTTAGAAATTTGAAATAACGTTGATCGTAATCGATCCACTCATTTCCGTAAAGTGTATCTACACCATTCCACATTTGAGAAAAGGAAAGAGAAGGCAAAAGGATGCAAAAGAGAAAAGAAAAGAAAAATTTTGTCATAATGATTAATTGTGGGGCTTTAACATTAAGTTTGTCGAAATTTACTTCCTTTGAAAAAAGAGAGCAACAATACATTACAAATATCTAAAAAGGAATTGACTGAATTCCTTTTTTTGCTATTTTCCCTTGCCTTTATCATTACACCTTTGTGGTCTATCGGGTCAAATGTCTATTACCAAACAATTTTATGCTTTGTTCTAATTGTTTCTGGCTGGTTTTGGACAAAATTAGCTTCCAAAAAGATTCAGATAACTATTCCCAAAACTAAGTTTTGGTTTTTAATGGGTTGTTT
>CALLVG010000007.1 GCA_938010715.1 uncultured Saprospiraceae bacterium | reverse complement strand
ATGGGGAGCCATCTTTGCTGGTTTTTTGAAACTCAGTATTTTGTTCATCATGATATTTCCGGGTGCATTCGCGCGCGTATTATATCCAGATATGACGGACATGGATATGGTCTATCCGACGATGGTTTTTGACTTGTTGCCTCCAGGTTTATTGGGGATAGTTTTGGCAGGATTGATAGCGGCGATGATGTCAAGTTTGGACTCTGGATTAAATTCTGTTTCAACTTTGGTGACAATGGATTTTGTTCAAAAAATAAAACCAGACATGGATTCTAAAGGCCTAATGATTACAGGTCGAATTATCACTTTGGTCGTAATGATTATTGCAATATTGTGGGCACCACAAATTGGTCATTTTGAGAAATTATGGGACTATCTGCAAAACACATTGGCTTGGTTCTGTCCGCCGATTGTTGCACTATTCGTCATGGGATTATTTTCTAAAAAGGTAAATAATATGGGTGCGATTGCTTCTATTATTGTTGGCTTTTCTATTACTGTTTTTCTTATTGGTTCCAAAATGGCGGATGTTCAATTAGATTTGCCGAACTTTCTTTATGTAGCAACTATTCATTTCCTTATCTGCTGTGTTGTGCTTTACATCTTTAGCATGTTCGGAAAATCAAAAACAGAAGCTGAACTGGCGAAGGTAGTTTGGACAAGAGAAGAATACAATAACGAAACCGTTACTTTGAGAGATTTGCCATGGTACAAAAATTACCGTTATCAAAGTGTTGCCTTATTGATATTGGTATCTTTGATTTTGCTAATGTATTAGGATATTTAAAAATAAAATAAAATTGTTATTTTTCTATAAAAATATTTTTAAAAAATGAGGTATTATAAAGCATCTTTAAATTTAATTAAATTAGTATTCATTGTTTGCCTTTTTGCAATGGGTTGTACCCAAAAAGAAAAGCCTTTAAATAAGGAAGAATCAACGAGTCTTATCTATTACAAAGATTGGCCAACCTTCAAACCGTTGCCCTTAGATCCAGCAATAGAAAAACAGATTGATGAACTGTTACCTAAACTAACTTTAGAACAAAAAGTAGGTCAAGTAATTCAAGCTGACAATGGATCGATTACGCCTGAAGAAGTGAAAAAGTATCGTTTAGGATCTGTACTAAGTGGTGGTAATTCGGCACCAGGGCCACTCCCGTATGCAGACACCAAAACATGGTTAGAAATGGCTGATAAATTTTATAATGCATCCATCGATCCAGAAGGCGTAGAAGTTGCCATCCCTTGCATTTGGGGAATTGATGCAGTGCATGGTCATGCCAACCTAACTGGAGCGATTGTCTTTCCACACAATGTTGGATTAGGAGCAATGCACAATCCAGACCTCATTGAGGAAATTGCAAAAGTGACTGCTCAAGAACTCACAATTTCTGGTCATGATTGGACTTTTGCACCTACATTGGCGGTACCGCAAGACATCCGCTGGGGTAGAAGCTATGAGGGATTCTCTGAGGATCCAGCAGTAGTCTATTCCTATGGAGAGCGTATCGTTTATGGGTTACAAGGCCGAGTTGGCGAAAAAGATTTTATGGGTGCTGGTCGGGTTATTTCTTCTGCCAAGCACTTTCTTGCTGACGGAGCAACAGAAAATGGGATTGACCAAGGTGATGCTAAAATTAGTGAAGATGAAATAAGAAATACACATGCTGCAGGTTATTACAGCGCAATACCAGCAGGCGTACAAACCGTGATGGCCTCTTTTTCAAGTTGGAATGGAAGGAAACTTCATGGTGATAAAGAATTATTGACGGATGTGTTGAAAGGCAAACTTGGTTTCAACGGTTTTGTGGTCGGTGATTGGAATGGTCACGGACAAGTTCCAGGTTGTACGAATACCGATTGTGCGCAATCTTTAAATGCAGGTCTTGATATGTTTATGGCACCCGATAGTTGGAAGGGTTTGTACGAAAGTACTTTAAAACATGTAAAAGATGGAACCGTCCCAATGACTCGATTAGATGATGCAGTACGTCGTATTTTGCGTGTAAAAATTGCTTCTGGAATTTTCACAAAAGGTGCACCAAGTACTCGCAAAAATGCTGGAGATGAAAGCCTTTTGGGTCAACCCAAAAATAGATCGATTGCAAGACAAGCTGTCCGTGAATCAATGGTTTTACTCAAAAATAACAATAGCCTTTTGCCTTTGGACGCGAGTAAAACGATTATGGTAATTGGGGATGGAGCGAATAGTATTTCAAAAGCATGTGGCGGTTGGACACTATCATGGCAAGGCACAGGTCACACCAACGATAAGTTTCCAAATAGCGAATCAATACTTGCTGGCATAAAAGAAGCGGTCGGTGAAGCAGGTGGAAAAGTTATCTTTTCAGCAGATGGAGAGACGAATGAAAAAGCTGATATTGTCATTGCAGTTTATGGCGAAGATCCTTATGCAGAATTTCAAGGCGATCGCAAAAACTTAGACTTTGTGCCTAATGGTTTCGATGTAAATAAATTGTCTAAATTCCGTGAAAACGGAACACCTGTGGTTTCTGTTTTCTTGTCAGGCCGCCCACTATGGACGAATCCTGAGATCAATAAATCAGATGCGTTTGTTGCGGCTTGGTTGCCGGGTAGCGAAGGTGGTGGTATTTCTGATTTATTATTTCAAAGAGATCCATCCTATGATTTTACGGGTGGTTTATCTTTCTCTTGGCCCAATACCGCAGTTGTTTCACCTGCCACCGAAAAACAAAGTGAAGCATTATTCAAATTAGGTTATGGTCTTAATTATAAATCTAATAAGACCGTAGAGCAACTATCAGAAGAATCAGGTTTAGAAAATGCTAGTGTGGCTTCGAGTGGTAATTTTTACGGCAAAGGTGCTCCCATTGCGCCATGGGGTTTATGGTTAAAGTCAGGTGATTTGGATAAGCAAATAGGAAGTTTCCCTACTTCTGTGGGTGGGCTGCTTATCAGCAAAACTGACCATTTAGCTCAAGAGGATGCTTTGCGAATAAAATGGACAAAATCAGACTTTGACCAACTTCGCTTGAGTAGTGCCACACCAAGTGACATGTCACGTCAATCCAATGGCGCGATGAAACTGACTTTTTCAGCAAAATCATTTAGTAATAAAAACGCTTCTGTCAAAATTGGGATGGGCTGCAATCAAGATACCTCTTGTGACAAAACGATCAATATCAGTATCGCACCTAACGAGTGGCAAACCTATGGCATCAGTCTAAGTTGTTTTGCGGATCTTGGAGTTGATATGAGTAAAATCAGTACCGCTTTGATAATTACAGGTAATGAAGGAGTAGATGTCGGTCTAAGTGATATTCGCTTAGCACCAAACACGGATGGCAAAACTGGTTGTAATGGCAACTAATTGAATTAAGAAACGCTCAAAAAATAAATTCCCGATTTCAAAAAATTAGTGAAGGAAAATTGATTGATAATGAGGTTTTTCGAGCTAATTTTTTGAATTGAAGAGGGAATTTATTTTTTGAGTAAGTAGCTTAAGTTAAATAATCGTCATTTCTGGCAGAGCAGATTTTTTGCTAATCAAGGCAAAAAATATTTGCATAGCCGCGCTACGGAAATATTTTTTAACGCAGGGTAGCGAAAAATTTGTTTGTCAAAAATGTGTCG
>CALLVG010000006.1 GCA_938010715.1 uncultured Saprospiraceae bacterium | reverse complement strand
TCCTGCGATAGCTGATCCTTGCGTTTGTGATGGTGTAGGCGGCTTTGATGAAGAGGTTATTATTCGTAGTGCTGGTTCAGGAGAGATGTGGGAAGTATTAGCAGTATCAGGTCTTACCTATGGAGCAGGTGGAGCACCAGTGATGGTTGAAGATATGATGACTGATTTAGGGAATGGAGTTTACGTATTTACTGAATTGAACCATTTGGACGGAGTAGGATATTCAATTGCAATGGTAAGTCCATTTTATCCTGGTGTGAGATTGACCGTAACGAATACATGTTTTTACCCAGCAATTATATTAGATGTGCCATTTGATACAGTAGCATGTGAGTTTACAGATGCTATTCCATTAGTAGGACAGGGGGTTTCTCAAAAAGATGGGTTAACTCCAGTTGATGGAGTAGGAATCTTTACTGTAAACGGAGTAGTTGCAACAGAATTAAATCCTTTGGAATTGGGAGTAGGAACACACACAGTTGAGTTCTGTTTTGATGCTGGTGAGGCTTTAGGATTTACAAAAATAAGGTTATCAACTACATCTCTTCCTCCTGAAATGACACCATTCGCTCAAAACATAGGACAAGCACAAGACGATCCTGGATGTCAAGTATGCCAAACAAACCAATTTGTAATATTAGGAACACCTTCTTCAATTGCATGTAATGACCGAATTAATGTGTCATTAGAAGGAAATTGCGAAGCATTGATCACTCCAGACATGGTTTTGGAGGGCTCTTATGTCTGTTTTGACGATTATGAAGTGACTTTGAAATATAATAATAATGTAGTTGCTAATCCGGTTGACTATTCATTAGCAGGCCAGGTAATTACAACAGAAGTTACACACTTACCAAGTGGAAACAAATGTTGGGGAGAGTTAATCTTAGAAGATAAATGGGCTCCAGAACTGAATTGTGATATTGATTTTCTTGATAAAGATGGAAATGAAATAGAAGGAGTTTTTGAATTGAATTTTGGAGGACTTCAAAATTTCTTTATTCCATGTACGATTGATCCAGCAGATGTGCCTGGACCAACAGCAACAGATAACTGTGCTGGAACAGAAGTTTACATAGTATCAGAAGAGGTAGTTTTTGAAGCAGCTTGTACTGTGATTAACAATTTTACAGTTACAAAGCGAATTCTCAGGACTTACGGAGTAAAGGATGTTAATGGAAATGAAGGTACTCAATGTTCAATTCAGATTGACATTTACCAAGTTCCAATGCAATTTCCAGATGATATTACTTGGACTTGCGAGCAATACGCTGCATTTAACAACATTGTAGATGCTACTAATTTGCACCCATTAATCTTAGCTAATATTGTAGATGGAGAAGATGATGTAACTGGAGTAGCTGCTTATGAAGGTTACCCGTCTTATAGTGCTAACACTTGGTGGTTAGATAATGAAGATTTAGATGTGACTTTGGATCCAAACTGGGATGACAATATTGACAATCCATTAAATGATTCAAGCGCAGATTGTAATACTGCTACAGGTGAGGTTGATTCTGATGACTGTAAAGCAAACTTTGCAGGAAATTACCTGAACTGTGATACCAATGCAGGAGGACATTCTCCAAATATCGTAAGAACACCAATCCACGATAGAACTTTGGTAGATGGCTTAGAGGATGCGGATGTATTGGCATTGACTGGTTCAGGAACTCCAAGAACAGCTGACCAACACGAAGCATGTAAGCATAGTTTTACTCATGTTGATCAAATTGCTGCAGCATGTGATGGTGCAGACATTACAAAGACGTTCAAAATCATTAGAACTTGGACAGCTTTGAACTGGTGTTCTGGAGCAACAATAACTGATGTTCAAATTATTAAAGTATTAGATAAAACAGCACCTGAAATGGTTTTCAACGATAATGATAACCAAGATGGTGTTGCTGATGAAACTTTGATTAGAAACGGTGTAGAAACTGGTGGATACGGTAACAATGATGGATTCAACGATCTACTAGTTGGTAATGAATATTCAACAAGTGGAGCACACCCAATGTGTGTTGCATCTGGTGTAATAGGCGCTCCTACGGTAACGGATAATTGTTCAGATGTAGCACTTGTAAGAGTTTATACTCCAGTAGGTGAAGCTACTCCTGTTACAGATAATTCAGGTAACGTAACTGGATACGAGATCCCAGCGCCTTACTTACCTGTTGGTATCCATGATGTAACTTATGAAGCAATAGATCATTGTGGAAATGTTACAAGGAAAATCAAGCAAATCAAGGTTGAGGACGGTATCGTACCAACAGCAATTTGTAGAGAAATTACCCAAGTAAGTTTGTCAACTCAATCTGACGGAATTACTGATGTTTTAGCTGATTATTTCGATGAGGCAAGTTATGATAATTGTTCTCCTATCTATTTCAAAGTTTTGAAAGCAGAGAATGAAACTTGTAATAATGCAAACATTGATAAGTATGTAGAGCAAAACTTTGCATTCCAAAGAAGTAATGGAACACCAGTTCCTGGATTCTTTGAATTCTTTGATGACGATGTTAAATTCTGTTGTGAAGAAAAAGGAACTACCGTTAATATCATCTTGAGAGTATATGACGTTGATCCAGGTTCTGGAGCTATTCCAACAAATATTTTCCCTAATCAGGCGAATACTGGTGATTACTTGGGACACATTAATATTCCAAGAGCAATTCGAAATAACTCAAGTTTAGATCAATCAAAGTTTATTGATGCTCAATATTTGAATGGACACTACAATGACTGTACAATCGAAGTAAAAGTAGAAGACAAAACACGTCCAGTATGTGTTGCTCCTGCTGATGTATGGATTAACTGTAGTGAAATTGCTGACAATACAGATTGGAATGATGATGACGCAATGAATGCTCAATACGGAGAAGCAACTGGATATGATAACTGTAGTTTTGTTATTGAGAATGTTTCTGTTGATGTTGATTTAGACCTTTGTGGTGTAGGTTCAGTTACACGTACTTTCAGAACAGTTGATTGTTCAGATAATAGAAGCGTTGGAAGATGTCGACAGATGATTATGATTCAGCCAGTAACTGAATACTGTATTACTTTCCCTGAAGATTTTGAAGGAGAATGTGATAACAGTTTTAGCCCAGATGAATTAACTTACGATGAAATTGGATGTGATTTACTTGCTGTAAGTAAAGAGAGATTAGACTTTTTCGCAGGTGGACCTGATGGTGAGTGTAAAAAAGAAATTTACACTTGGCAGGTAATCAACTGGTGCGAGTATGATGGTATCAGTACATTTACTGAAATCTTAAGAGATGGAACTGGAAATGGTAGAGTTGATGATGGTGAATACTGTTCAAACGGTAGAACCATTTCAAAAGGAAACATCTCTTACCCATCAACTGGATATTACCAATGGGAGCAGCACATCAAAATATTTGATAACACTGCACCTGAAGTTTCTTACGATGGTGATGTTGAATTCTGTGGTGGAGATTTAGATGAAGATCCATGTACGGGTCAAGTTGATATCTCAATTGATATTACTGAATTGTGTACGGATCAAATTACAACTACATGGTCAATCTCTGCATTCAGCAGTACGTTTGCAACAGCGGATATCAATGGTGGCGATAACATCTCAATGAGATTACCATTAGGTACGCACACTGCAAGATTCCAAGTTGCTGACGATTGTGGAAATGTATCACAACTTGATATTACATTTACAATTATTGACTGTAAAGCACCAACTCCGGTTTGTTACAACGGTTTAAGTGTTGAGTTAATGCCAACTGGAATGGTAGCGGTTTGGGCTTCAGACTTTGATGCTTCAAGCTTTGATTACTGTCATGACTTTGAAGTAACTGCAAATGTTGTTACGGATAGAGTAAGAGACGGTGTTATCAATTCAGCTGACTATATGACTACTCGTCCAACAACTACTGAAGTAATGTTGGATTGTAACCACGTCGGTACAATTACTTTCATCCAACTATGGGTGCATGAATTGTCAGGAGACGGTGTTAACGATGATGATTACTGTGTGACTTATATTGAAGTCCAAGATAACAACGATGTATGTGCTGCTTCAAGAGCATCAATTGCTGGTAATATCGCTGACGAAAAAGGAACAAACATCGAAAACGTAGATGTAAACCTTAGTGTTGATATGGCTGCAAACTTCATGACAGCTGCAGATGGAGACTATTCATTTGCTGTAAATGAAGGTGGTGATTACACTGTAACTCCAATGAAAACAGATGACGTTAGAAATGGCGTATCTACGTTTGACTTGGCGTTGATTAGCAAGCACATCTTGAATGTTGCTCCATTGAATAGCCCTTACAAAATCATTGCTGCAGATGCAAATAACTCAGGTTCTGTATCTACGCTTGATTTGGTAGCTATCCGTAAGTTAGTATTGTTCGTAGCGAATGATTTCCCGAATAACACTTCATGGAGATTTGTTGATAAAGACTATGTTTTTGCAAATCCACAAAACCCATTTGCAAGTGTGTTCCCTGAAGTTAGAAACTTCAATAACATCACTGGTACTAACATGGCTGACTTTGTTGCTGTGAAAGTGGGAGACGTAAGTGGTGACGCTGGATTTAGTTCAGTTGACGATAGAAGTTTCAATGGAACTTTTGAATTGAATACAGAAGACAACGCCTTCGAAGCAGGAGAAGAAGTAAGAGTTGCAGTTGATGCAGACCTTAACTCAATCGACGGTTTCCAAGCAACGTTGAACTTCAATGCGAAAGCAGTAGAATTGTTAGACATCGAATCAGCAACATTGTCTGAAGAAAACTTCGGAACAACAATGACAGCTGATGGAATCATCACAATGAGCTGGAATGGAGAGGCGACTTCAAACGAAGCGTTCACATTAGTCTTTACTGCGAAAGCAGCAGGAACAGTTAGTGAAATTTTGTCTGTAAGCAGTGCATATACAGAAGCAGAAGCTTATGTAGCAACTGATTACTTGAATGTAGGAATGAATTTCGGAGGAACATCAGTTGCTCAAGTATTCAACTTACACCAAAACACACCAAATCCATTTGCGTCAGAAACGACGATTGGATTTGAGCTGCCAACGGCAGATGCTGCGACTTTAACTATTAGTGATTTGTCAGGTAAAGTATTGAGAGTTATCAAAGGTAACTACGAAGCTGGATTCAACAGTGTAGTAGTACAGATGACAAACAACTTACCAATGGGTGTTTTAATTTATGAGTTGGAAACATCAACTGATAAAGCAACCAAGAAAATGACTGTAGTTAAGTAATCTATTTTGATTATATTTTATTGAGATTATAAGTCTGTAGAAGCCGGAGCTGTAAAGCTCCGGCTTTTTTTATTACTTATATTGTTAATGTATTACCCCAGAACTGTGATTGGCATAAAATTTTTATATGAATTTAAAAAATACCTAAAGTCAAGGATTTTTTATGAACATAAAAATTCTAACTTTGCGGCACGATTACAAAATGAACATAAAAAGATAATTCTAAACCGATTTGTCTTGAATGAAGCACTATAAATTCATTCATTAAAATTTTATCCCATGAACAGGTTACTTTACATCCTGTTGCCTATGTTATTATCCCAAATAGCAGAAGCGCAACAACTTCCACTTTTCACTCAATATCGTTCCAATCAAGGAGCAATCAATCCAGCTTCAATCAATGGAGATTATTTCATAAATGAAAATAATCTTTCTGTTGGTGCATCTTACCGAAGACAGTGGACAGGTATTGACGCTGCTCCAGTTACTCAACTCATTTCTGGAGAATACTTCCAAGCACAAAAAGGTGGTTTCAACTTCTTAACAGGAGGTTATCTTATCAATGACAACATTGGCCCGACAGGTTTTACTGGAATCTATGGTAGATTCGCAGGGGTCATTACTGGTGATCCAGAATACGCTGGAATTTCAGTTGGGTTAAATTTGGGTTTGGTTCAATACAAAGTTGATGGACGTGAAATTCAGCTCAGAGATCAAGGTGATGTTATTGGTAGTCAAAGTTATAGCCAATGGTATCCAGATGCAGGTTTAGGTGTTTTTGCTTACACGGCATTAGATTTTGGGTCTTTTGACAATGATTACATCTATGGTGGAATATCCGTTCCGCAAGTAATTGGCTTAGATTTAAATTTTGGTTCTGATGAAGGAGAATTTCAAACCAAAAGAGTACAGCACATATATCTTCAAGGTGGATGGTATCACTTTCTAAGTGATGATAGTTTTCTTGAATTTTCATCTTGGGTCAAATATGCACCCAATGCACCCATAAATTTAGATTTTAATCTTCGTTACCAAATGGCAGGCAACTTCTGGGGAGGTCTCGGTATCTCTTCTGCAAGGAATGTACATTTAGAAGCAGGATTCATTTTAGGAGGAAACCTTGGATTCAGTAACACCGTAAAGGTTGGTTATGGATTTGACTATTCAGTAAGTGATTTTGGGCCTTCTGTTGGTTCAACTCATGAGCTGAATTTAGGTGTTTCCCTAAATCGTTGATAGGCAACAAAATTGAATAAACATTTTTCTAAAATCCAATAGAGTTAGAACGCAGTATTTGAACCGACTATACTAAATTTCCCAAAATCTACAGCCGACTTTACTGCACCTTCTATTTTCCCAAAATCAATTATTGCACGATGAAAAAGTTAATACTTTTACCAATTGTATTTTGTCTTTATAGTATTGCTGCTTACGCACAGCCATCCTTTATCTTTCCAACACAAACAGTGGTTGCTGGTGAACAATTTTGCGTAGATGTTAAAACAAAAGATTTTACAACGCTTTTACTTATCGAAAAAACTTTCGAATGGGATCCTTCGGTCATCCGATTTGATAGAGTAAATATCCTTTCTTATGATCCTGCAACTCAGGGTTTTCCAGCTAATGTAAAATTAGAATTTAATGAAGACGATGTGGCGGATGGAAGAATCCACATGTTTTGGGAAGAGACATCAGGTGTCAGTCATACTATCTCTGATTTGGTAGAAGATAATTTTGTAATGTTTCAATTCTGCTTTGAGGCTATTGGAACCTTTGGCGCAAGTACAGAAATTTGGACCGCAGATGACCCAAAACCAAGAGTTTTAAGGCAAGGAAGTGGAAACCTGAGTATTGGTTGCAACACGGTAAATGGATTGATTGGAACAGATGTACTGCCAGTGAAACTTTATCCAGTAGAAGATCCGACAAGACCTAATCAAGGTGATTTCTTTTGTGTTGACTATGCGGTTGATAATTTTAGGAAAATTGTAGGTTTTCAATTTACAATTGAATATGATCCAGCAGTAATAGAGTTTGATGGGGTAAATGATTTGGGAACTTTACGTGGGTTAAACCCCAGAAGTAACTTTCTAAATATAGAACCTGGAATAATTACTGGAAACTGGTTTAGTCCTTCCAGTAACGAAACCCTTGCAGATGGGACTGCAATATTTGGACTTTGTTTTAGAGCGATTGGTGATTGCGAAGATTATTCTTTTATAAAATTTACAAGTAGTAAAACACCGCTTGAAATTTATTCAGGAGAAGATCCTGATCCTACTGCTGGTACGAATATTAGAATTTTAGCTGAGGATGCGTTGGTCAGAATCCAACCATGTAATCAGTCAGGAGATATAAAACTAACCGCAAATTGTCCAGAGGCATTGCCAGGTGAAACTGTTTTTGTGGAAGTTGCAGTAGATGGATTTCAAACTATTATTGAAACAGATTTCTTGGTAAAATGGAATTCTAATGTCTTAGAATATCGAGGTATTGATTTCCCAAGTGCATTTATGCCAACGGTGGACGCTAATGCCTCTAATATTGGAACGCTGAGTTTTAAATGGAAACAATTCCCACCCACTGGCCCCGGCATAACGCTAAGTAATGGAACAAGGATATTTACATTAGAGTTTTTAGTGATTGGTGATGGAACGGTCAGTAGCAGTGTTTCCTTTCCAACTAATAATGCGGTCTTTATCAAAAGAGGTTCTAATCGAAATGTTGGGTTAGTTGCCAGTAATGGATGTGTTGAAGTAAATGCACCTCCTGGGTTGACTTTAACCTCAGCAAGCCAAGAGGCATTCAACGGTGACCAAGTTTGTATTGATGTAACAACTGCAAATTTTGATGTTATCAGTTTTGCACAATTTACCATCAACTACAATTCAAGTTTTCTTCAATATGATAACGTAAGCAATTTTGGACTTTCATCAATCAATGCTTCAAATTTTACAGATTTAGGAAATGGAAATATTGGATTTGAGTGGGATGCAAACATGAGTGGATTTGGTGAATCTTTACCAAATGGAGAAGTAATCTTCACTTTGTGTTTTACAATAATAGGAGACCCATCACCAACGCCAATTCCAAATTGTGCTTTCATCCAATTTACGGCAGATCCTCAAGAAATAATTGTTAATTCAGAAACAACTGGCCCGCTAAATATTGGTTTGAACAGTAACGATGGAAACATTTGCATTCTTGATCCTGGATTTTTCACAGTAAGTGCTTCCGAAAATGAAGGTTGTTTAGGAGACCAAGTTTGTATTGATGTAATTGTTGAGAACTGTAATGAAATCACAAGTTTTCAATTTTCTACAAGTTGGAACAATGGGCCAGGCAACCCAGTTGTCGAATATGCAGGGCTTAACTTCCCAGGAACGATTCCCAATTTTGATGCAACGAATTTTGATGTGTCAAGTGCAGATTTGGGTATTGTAACGATGCTTTGGGATGACCAAACTGGAGATGGCGTCACCCTGCCAGATGGTTCAGTGATATTTAGTGTTTGTTTTGATATTATTGGAGACGCAAACAATTGTACCAATTTTTCTTTCCAAAGAAATCCATTAGACATTATTGTAACCAGTACTTTTTCCAACGGTAATAATATTGGTTTAAACAGTAATGATGGAGAAATTTGTGCAACAGACTACCTAAGAATTCAAGATAGTACAGTTACAAATGTTGGATGTCCTGGAAGTAATTCAGGGGCAATCAATATGAGAATTGCAGGAGGTGTAGAACCATACAAATATGATTGGACTGGGACTACTCAAAATACTCAGGATATAAACAATTTGGCGGTAGGAAACTATTCAGTAATAATCTCCGATTCTGATTCACCGTCAAAATCAATAACAGCAAATTATACAGTTGACATCTCGGGCGACGCACCAGTAGCAGATGCTGGCGATGACAGAAATATTCCATGTAACGACCAACCAGTCATTTTGGACGGAACCGCTTCTTCTGACGGAGCTGACATAGCTTATCGTTGGTTTACAATAGATACAGGTATTCTAATTGAACCAAGTGATAGAACTTCTGAAGCAACAGCAGGTGCCGAGGGTACTTACATTTTAGAAGTTTTAAACACGCAATCAAATTGTGTTTCTTATGACACAGTTATGGTAATTGCGCCAAATGCTCAGCCTGTCAGCGCAGGAGATGATAAATCAATAACCTGTTTTCAAACAGAAGCAAATCTTGATGGAAGCGCACCAGGAGGAAGTAATGCAAGATTCTTTTGGAGGCCAATAAATGGTGGGGTGCTTGACCCTACAACTGATTCAACAGCAAGCGCAATTGCGCTTACGCCAGGTTGTTTCGAGTTGACGGCAAGGGATATTTTTACAGGTTGTGAAGGTAGAGATACCGTGTGTGTGTTTGATAATTCAATAACACCTCAAGCAGATGCTGGGCAAGATAGGGCATTACCATGTATGGCAGATACCATCACAATAGGCGGTAGTAATACTGCTCAGGGTAGCCAATTTGTTTTTGAATGGAAAGAGATTCAAGGTGGAAATATTGTTTCTGGAGAAAACGAAAGAGCAGCAAGAGTAAACTCAATTGGTTTATATTCATTAGAAGTAACAGATACGCTGACTGGCTGTTTCAAACGCGATACCGTTGAAGTCATCGGTGATCCTGATACGCCGCAAGCAGATGCAGGGCCAGATTTGGTGCTGGATTGTGATAATCCTTCACTTCAACTTCAATCACAAAATAGTTCCCAAAACGGAGCTTTTGGATATTTGTGGGAAACTGTTGGAGGAGGTTCAATTCCTCCAGGTGATGAGATTAAACTACAACCAACAATAAGTACACAGGGTAGATATTTACTAACAGTGACCAATCTTTTGACCCAGTGTCAGAGCTTTTCAGCAGTTACCGTTACCACAAATATGGATTCACCAAATGCACAGGCAGGAGCTGATATCGATATTGGATGTAAAATCGTCGATATTTTGGTCGATGGAACAGGAACTCCTTACGAAGGAACGCGATATGAATATCAATGGACGACAGATGGAACGGGTACAATATCAACACCAGATTCATTGATTACGACTTTGTCTGGCCCAGGAGAATATATTTTAAACGTAAAAGATACAGAGAACGGCTGTGTTGGAAAGGATACGATGAATATCTTTCAAGATACCACCCAATTCAAACCTATTATAAACTTAGCTCCTCCAGGTCAGGCACTTGACTGTCGATTTGATGTCATTACCCTAAACGCATTGGGTTCAGATAATGGCTCAGAATTTACTTTAGCTTGGGGGCCAGCAAATAATATTGTAAATGGTCAAGGAACATTGACGCCAGCCGTGAATGCACCTGGAGAGTATATTTTTAGCATTATCCATGATTCTACTCAATGTACGACCTCGGCAAGAGTAACAGTAGAAAGTGATACGATTGCTCCTGTGGTAACTATTCCAATTGATCAGGTTGAATTGCCTTGTGATCCACAAATTGTTCAAATTGCTGGTATGGCTGAAAATCCACCGCCAAATATTACGTATAATTGGTTCTCGCCAAGTGGCGCCACGATTCAAAGTCCGAATGCACAGCAAACAGCAGTTTTCAATATCGGAACCTACTCATTGTATATTACAAATGATGATAACGGTTGTAATTCAGATACCGTACAAGTAAATGTTACTCCAGCGCCGAGTGCTATAATTGCAGAAGCTGGAGCTAATTTAATGATTGATTGTGATGTTTTATCTCATGATATTGATGGAGCGGGTTCATCTACTGAACCAGGGTTGGCTTATTTATGGATAGAAGCAACAACAGGTGATACCATTTCAACTACTTTGGAATGGACAGTTGAAGACGCAGGAACTTATGTTTTATTGATAATGGATGCGAATGGATGTCAGGCAGTTGATACATTAGATGTTACAGCGAATTCAGACATACCAACCGTTAATGCAGGAATGGATCAATCTTTTACTTGTTTCTTCAATGATGCAATATTGGAAGGTTCATTTGATGCAGACGGAGCGACTAACGTAAACGTTACTTGGACAACAGTTGACGGAGCTATTGTTGACCCATCTGCTTTGAATGCAACAGTAACCGCAGCAGGTACTTATGTTTTAACGGTTATTAATGAAGATAATAATTGTACAAATTCGGATGAAGTATCAGTCACCGTGAGCGGTACAAATTTGACTGGTGCAGAAGCTTCTTTTGATAATGGAACTTGTGAAAATTTTGCAACAATAGAAGGAAACCTTCCTCCAGATGTAACTGGTGCGTGGACATCACTTTCAGGAGGCGTAATTGATGACCCATCCAATCCGATGACGATGGTCAATGATCTGCCAGTTGGCGTAAGCACCTTTGTATGGTCTTTGTCAACAGCTGATTGTCCTAACTATAGTTTTGATACCATCAATATTACAATTACTGGATCTGCGGGTGATCTTTCTTTGAGAAATGACTTGGTTACTTTGCCAAATACACAAGATTCGATCTTAATCGAATACTTATTGAATGACGATATTGATGTAAACGGAAATTGGGATATTACAATTATCGAACAACCTGATACTGGACGAATCATTAATGAAATGGATGGTTCTTTCACTTACGTAAAAGCAGCGGGCTATTCTGGATTTGCAGAGGTTGTTTATTCAGTTTGTAATGTTGATTGTATGGATCAGTGTGATACTGCTTTGGTTAGGATAAGCATTGAAGCAGACGAAATTGTAATCCCAACAGAAGTTCCAAATGCAATCACACCAAACGGTGATGGTTTAAATGATAATTTGGTTTTTGATATTTTGGAAATCGCTCCAAATGAATATCCAAATAACGAACTGACTGTTTTTAATAGATGGGGTAATGTGGTTCATAAATCAAAACCTTACCTAAATGATTGGCAAGGAACGGGTCGAAATGGAAAACCATTACCACACGGAACCTATTATTATATTTTAAGATTAGACATTTCTGAAGGAATGATAATAAGAGGCGATGTAACCATTTTGAAATAGAGTTTTCTTTTTTTAGAAAAATAGAATCCGTCAAATTGCTAAGATTTGACGGATTTTTTTTGTTGAAAACACGTCCATAAACAACTTCTTGCGTTATATCTGTGTTTGAGTATTAGATACTCCTTATATTTGCATTTCAAATTAAAATAAACAATGGCAATAAGAATAACAGACGAGTGTATTAATTGTGGCGCATGTGAGCCAGAATGTCCAAATACAGCAATATATGAAGGTGGAGTCGATTGGTCAATTGCCGATGGTACTTCTGTAATTGGTAACTTTACCTTAGAAGATGGAAAAGCAGTTGATTCTAAAGAAAGATTGCAACCTGTAGAAGATGATTATTATTTCATCGTTCCTGATAAATGTACGGAGTGTAAAGGTTTTCATGATGAGCCACAATGTGCGGCAGTATGCCCAGTGGATTGTTGTGTTCCAGATGAAGATAGAGAAGAAACTGAAGAGGTACTTTTAGCAAGACAAGCAACATTACATCCAGAAGGATAAATTCAAGTATTCTTGAAAAAATAAATGCTTCCGAGTAGTCGATTGACCATTCGGAAGCATTTTTATATTGAATATACTCAGACTATACTTTCCAATTAACAATTACAACCACTCTTCGGTCTGCGATTGTAGTCAATCACTTTACCTCTTTTATCATAGACAAATTCACAACATTGGTTGAAAAGACTTTTGAGGTGTTCTCGACCGCGTTGTACGCGAGATTTTGCTCCAGACAATGATATACCAACTTTGACGGCAAACTCTTTTTGAGGCATCCCATGCCAATCCACCCAAAAGACTGCTTCAGCATATTTCGGGTCTAATTCTTCCATAAACGGGCACATTGTTTTGAAAAAATCTATCGTTTTTTCAAGGTCAGAATCAATTTCCACATCAAATTCATCGAGACGCTGTGCATACAAATCGGCCATGAATTCAAGGTTTTTAGTTTTTTCTAAACTAAACTCCTCTACTTCCATCGCTGGGATTTCATTTGTCAGCTTTAGTTGTTTTTGATTTTTTCTAAAATGGTCAGTAATCGTGTTTCGAGTAATTCTAAAGAGCCACGATTCCAATTTTTCAACCTCTTTTAACTGATTTCTGTTTATATGTACTTTAATAAAGACATCCTGCAAAATATCTGACGCATGAGATTTAGATTTCACTTGTTGTAAAATGAAGTTGAAAAGATGGTCCGAAAAGTTATTCCAAATAGCAGTTGTGGACATGATTTTAATTTATTTGGGTATAGACGCAGAAGGTAGGTAAAAGACGCAAACGACTCTAAAGGTAACCTTCAATAAACTAAATTGCAATGAAATTTGGGCTAATCAACTTCCCTTCTTACTCACCAAATATACACCCGTGAAAATCAATGTAGCAGAAATCAATTTTTCGGTAGTCAAAACATCTTTGGCAAAAGAAATCGCAATGGTTGCGGCAATAATCGGTTGCAAATAAATATAAACACTGGCAACGGTTGCGGTTAATCGTTTGAGGGCGAATGCATTCAACAGATAGGCAAAAAAGGTGGTGAAAATCAAAACATACGCAATGGCTGCCCAGATGCCTGTCGAGAAATTACTCCACTCGATTGCTTGCAAATCACCCCAGCCAAAAGGAAGAACCATCAAAAAACCAAGCATAAAAACGCGACTCAGAATGGTAAACGGATGATAATCGGCCATGAGTTTTCTGACCAGAACAATATACATTCCGTAGCTTGAAGAATTGAGCAAAACCAATAAATCACCTGTAATTTGTTTCGATTGGAAATCAATCGAACCTCCCGAAAGTATAAGATAAGCTGCACCTGACATTCCAATCAAGATACCTAAGATTTTAGTTTTGGTGATGGACTCTTTTAATAAAACAGCAGCAGTAATAAGTACGATTATTGGCGTGATGGTCATTATCAAAGAAGCATGTATGGCTGTCGTCATTTTCAAACCAACAAAAAACGAAACCTGATTGATGAATACCCCAAAAAGCGCACATAGAAAAACTAATTTCCAATCAGACTTTTTTATTTTTTCTTTTATAAAAAGCACACTGATTAAGGTAAAAAGTACAAATCCAGCTCCAGCCCGTAAAGTGATAAACCCGAATGGTTTAACATATCCAGGATCTAAAACTTCTTTTGCAATGGTATAATTGGCGCCGTAAATAAGTGCGACGGTAAATAGGGCGAGGTGTGCTTTTATATTCTTCAAGTTGGAAGGTGATTTTGGGCAAATGTACTTTTAGTATTACTCAAAAAATAACTTCCCTCTTCAATTCAAAAAATTAGCTCAAAAAACCGCATTATAAATAGCAAATGTTGATGTCGCTACGCGCCACAATGGAAAATTTCAACTCCTGATTCGCATTCGTTATTATTATATCGTTCCAAACATCAAAAAGTAAGTTTAAAAATATTAAAAAACTTCTACATTCTTTATCAAATCTTACCTTTGCATTCGATTATAAATAATTAAATCAATCCAAACCATGCGCGCAAATCATCCTGGCCTACAATCGTGGGTAAAAGTTGCTCCAGATTCAGATTTTCCAATTCAAAATTTACCTTTTGGTATTTTTCATCATAAAGAATTTGGGCCTCGTGCTTGTTCTGCAATTGGTGATTTTGTCATAGATTTAGTGGCAGTCGCTGAGCATAGCTTTTTCGATGATATTGAGTTTGATAAAGGGGTTTTAGCAAAAAGATATTTGAATGATTTTATTGCCTGTGGCAAAACAGTAACAAATGCAGTTCGAAATCGCCTTTCGGAAATTTTGGATACTGACCATGAAGAATGGGATGCAAAAGGATTGGAAGATTTTGTATTGGTACCTATGGCTGAAGCCAAAATGCTTTTGCCAATTAGAATCGGTGATTATACAGATTTTTACTCAAGTATGGAGCATGCCACTAATATTGGATGTTTGTTTCGTGACCCAGAAAACGCATTATTACCAAACTGGAAACATTTGCCTGTTGGGTATCATGGAAGAGCTTCTTCAATTATCGTTTCGGATACACCTGTTGCTCGACCAAATGGTCAAACCAAACCAGATCCAGAGCAGCCACCAGTTTTTGGCCCTTCCCGATTACTAGATTTTGAATTGGAAATGGGTTTTGTGATAGGAAAAGATACGGAGTTGGGAGAGTCAGTTACAACTGCCAATGCAGAAGACCATATTTTCGGATTGATATTATTTAATGATTGGTCTGCCCGTGATATTCAGAAGTGGGAGTATGTGCCTTTGGGGCCATTTTTAGGAAAGAGTTTCGCATCTACTGTATCTCCGTGGATTGTAACATTGGAGGCATTAGAGCCTTTCCGTCAACCTGGGCCAGTCCAAGATCCAGCCGTGCTTCCTTATTTAAAATATGATGGACTCAGAAATTACGATATCAATCTTCAGGTCGCAATCAAACCAGAGAGTTCCGAAGCGAAAGTAGTTTGTAATTCCAATTTCAAATATATGTATTGGAATATGTGCCAGCAATTGGCGCATCATACGGTCAATGGTTGTAACATTCGAGTAGGGGATATGTATGCTTCGGGTACAATTTCTGGACCAGAGGTTGGCTCTTACGGCTCCATGCTCGAAATCACTTGGAAAGGAACCAAGCCAGTTGATATGCCAGATGGTTCTCAACGAAAGTTCATTGCAGACGGGGATACCGTCATTATGAGAGGTTGGTGTGAAAAAAATGGCGTAAGAATCGGTTTCGGTGAAGCTAACGGGAAAGTGGTGCCTGCCAAATCAATTACATAAAAAGCACAACATTTTTGCGAAATATAGAATAAGGTGGATTACTTTTAGGGCATAATACGCCTTATGAAATTTGTTCACCTTATTCTTTTTGTCTTTTTATTGCTCTTTCTTTTTCCGAGTTGCGACTTGGTGCCTGAGAGCAAAACTCCAAAACCTACGATTGGAGTTGATAGTGATTACGAAGATTTTGGTCGGGTCATCTGGCAAAAGCCCAATGTTGTGATAGGTCATTTTTCTGATATTGAAAATAAAACAATTGCCGATATCGGAGCGGGTTCTGGTTTCTTTTCCAAAAGATTAGCTGCTAATGCGAAAAAGGTCATTGCAATTGATATTGATGAGCATTTTATCGAAATTTTAGATAGCATTCGTATTTCCGAATTATCAGAAGCAATCAGTAATAAACTCGAACCTCGGCTTTCTAAAATGGATGACCCTTTACTAAAATCAGGAGAGGTTGACGGTGTTATTATTGTCAACACCTTTATGTACATGAGTGACCGAGTCGATTACCTCAAAAAATTGAACGATGCACTAACTCCTTCAGGAGAAATTATTATCGTTGATTTCAAAAAAGAATGGACGCCAGTTGGTCCACCAGTCGAAATTCGATTGCCGATGGAATCTACTTCCGATTTTCTAAATGAGGCAGGTTTTGAAACTATAAAAAAGGACAAAAAACTACTCGAATACCAATATATTGTCGTTGCGAAAAAAAGATAAAATGCAAAAAAAAATGCCAAAGTAGCGGAAAAAGAACAACCAAAGGAATGTAAATTGATTTTTGAACCATTCCTAATGTAATCTACTCACCTCGCACTACTCATACCGCAACGCCTCAATCGGATCTTGCCGAGCTGCCTTCATAGCCGGATACAACCCACTCACCAAACCAACAATCGTACAAATAACAATGGCCAAAGTAATCCATCCCCAAGGGATAAGAAAAGAGCCGCCCATGATAGTCGTAACAATATTGCCCATCATAACGCCGAGAATAATTCCAACAACGCCACCCATCAGAGAAATGATAACCGCTTCTGTCAAAAACTGAATAAGAACACTCTGCTTGGTTGCGCCGAGTGCTTTGATGACGCCAATTTCGCGGGTGCGTTCGGTGACACTGACGAGCATGATATTCATCAAGCCAATAGCAGCACCGAGTAAAGTCATTAGACCAATCACAATGGCACCCCATCTGAATTTTACGGTATCTTCTTTTATAATATCGACCAATCCATCACTTTTGAAAATTTCGAAATCATTTTCTTCACTTGCTTTGAGCCGACGAACATTACGCATCAAACCAGTGGAAGAAGAAATTGCATCGTCTATTTCAATAGCATTTTTAACATTGACAGCCAATTTATAATTTGTTTTTTGAGTGCCAAAATATCGTTTGCCAGTTTGCAAAGGAATGAGGATACGGCGGTCATCGTTGCCACCCATAGAGTTTCCTTTTGATTTTAAAATACCAATGACTTTAAATTTTAAACTACCAACTGAAATGGTTTTACCTATAGCTCTCGAAGTTTTTCTATTAAAAAGTTGATCGACAATGTCTTTTCCGATGATAGCTTTATTGGCGCCATAGACGATTTCTTGGTTCGAAAAATTTCTTCCTTCTTCCAGTTCATAACCTTTCAAATCGAGGTAGTTTTCGTCAATCCCATCAACCATTACATTTGGGTTGGTTGATTCGTCCTTATACTTGATTTCTCCCGAACCAGTTGCCCACATCGAAATAGAAACCTTCCCATTGTAGTCATATCGATCCTTAAACTCTAAGGCTTGGTCGTAAGTGATGATATCTGAGACATAGCGCTTCGCACCACGTTTTCGAGCTTTGTTTCTAACTTGATTGATACTAAACGAGTTAGCTCCCAATCTGGAAAAACTTTCACTCAATGAAAAAATAGCCGCATCAATAGCCGTCAAAATACCAACCAATGCCATGATTCCAAAAGCAATAATCATCAAGGTCAGTGTTGCTCTAAGCAGATTTCCTTTTACAGAATCAAATGCCAAGCGTATGTTTTCAGAAATATCCATAATCCCAAAAGTAAAAAGGGTTATTGGATTAATTAGAAACTTTAGATAAAAAGGTGAATTCTGGCGATGAAAGGGGCGTCCAGTTGCCAGCAACAGGTAACGGGCAACCAGCAACCAGCAACCAGAAAAAAAGTTGAAAAAATATTTTACTTTTGAACCGAACAGAATTTTAAATAATGAGAAACGAATTTACCGCTTTTGCAATCATTTCAGTGTTAGGAACTATTGCAATCAGCTACTTTTTGTGGCCTTCATTTTTGTGGGCATTTGCTTTGTTAGGGCCGATATTGTTATTGGGTTTTTACGATATGACTCAAAAATCCCATGCCATTATGCGCAATTTCCCGATTTTGGGAAGAGGTCGCTATTTGATGGAGGCATTGCGACCAGGGATCCAGCAATATTTTATTGAAAAAGATACAGAAGGCGCTCCGCTCAGTAGAATAGATAGAAATGTGGTTTACCGTCGAGCGAAAAATGTATCTGCAAAAACACCCTTTGGAACTCAATTAAACGTCTATGCTGAAGGATATGAATGGGTGAACCACTCCATCGCGGCATTGGATGCGCATGATTTGAATGATGACCCAAGAGTGGCTTTTGGAAATTCAACTTGCGAAAAACCTTACAGTTGTTCGATGTTCAATGTCTCTGCTATGAGTTATGGTTCATTGAGTAAAACAGCGATTTTGTCTCTGAATGGAGGTGCAAAAATCGGCAACTTTGCTCACAATACTGGAGAAGGAGGCATCAGCCCTTATCATCTAAAACCGGGTGGTGATTTGATTTACCAAATTGGTACAGGTTACTTTGGTTCACGTGCTTCTGATGGTACTTTTTCATGGGAAGAATTTACGAAAAGAGCAGAAGAACCAACAGTGAAAATGATTGAATTAAAACTCTCTCAAGGTGCAAAGCCAGGACACGGTGGAATTTTACCAGCCAAAAAGAATACCCCAGAAATTGCAAAAATAAGAGGAGTCGAACCAGGCGTTGCAGTACTTTCTCCCCCTTTTCATAAAGAATTTAATACACCACGTGGTTTGGTAGAAATGATAGCAAGAATGAAAGAAATTTCAGGTAAACCATGTGGATTCAAATTATGTGTGGGTAGAAAAAGTGAATTTCTTTCTATCTGTAAAGCGATGATTGAGCTGGATAAATATCCAGATTTCATTGCAGTTGATGGGGGAGAAGGAGGTACCGGAGCCGCCCCAGCTGAGTTTTCAGACTCAGTAGGAATGCCTTTCCGTGAAGGATTAGCTTTTATCTATGATGCCTTGGTCGGTTTTGGTATTAAAAAACATATTAAATTATTAGCTTCTGGAAAAATCATGACGAGTTTTCATGTTTTCAGAGCTGTGGCTTTGGGGGCGGATGCTACCTATTCTGCTCGTGCGATGATGCTTGCCATCGGTTGCATTCAGGCATTGGAATGTCATACGAATCACTGCCCAACGGGTGTAGCGACTCAAGATCCTGAATTCTCTGCAGGTTTGGTTCCCGAAGATAAACAGACCCGTGTTGCTAATTTTCACAAAGCAACCGTTGAAAATTTTGTCGAATTAATGGCTGCGGCAGGTATTGATAATATTCATAAAATAAATAGAACACACATCTATCGCCGAACGAACATGAACACCGTCAAGCGCTATGATGAAATATATCCATACATCAGCACTAGTTGTTTGTTAAATGAAGAAACGATTCCTGAAAGTTGGAAACGGGATATGCTTGAGGCAAGTGCAGATACTTTTACTTTGGATTTGCAATTGTAGCAGCCCACGAATTCATTCGTGTGGCAATCGGCAGTCCACAATCGGCAAATCATTTTGCAAAAAAAAGGGACATTTGGATTTACTCCAAATGTCCCTTTTTTTTTGTTTTACAAAAAATCTTCGATTTTTTGCCGATTGCCGATTGCCGATTGCCGATTGCCGATTGCCGATTGCCGATTGCCGATTGCCGATTGCCGATTGCCGATT
>CALLVG010000005.1 GCA_938010715.1 uncultured Saprospiraceae bacterium | reverse complement strand
AAAAAATAAAACGGAATACGTCGTTCCACGCAATCAATTGGAAGAGATGGTAGCGGAGATTTGGCAGGAAGTCATGCAGATTAATCAGATTGGTGTGCATGATAATTTCTTGCACTTGGGCGGGCATTCTTTGACGGCAATCCGTTTGGTGTCGAGGGTGACGGAGGACTTGGATTTACCGATTTCAGTCAATGCCGTTTTTGAAAATCCAACCATCGAACTTTTCGCGAAAGCGATAGAAATGAGAATGGAAGAGGAATTGGCAAACGAAGAATAAAAAAAATATAAATGAACGAAGGATATCTATATGTGGCAAATGCCAAGTACGTTGAAGAGGCAGTGGAGTCGCTCCAAAGTTTGCGAAAATGCAATCCGAATGCACACGCGACTTTGATTACCGATGAGCCTTTTCAAAATGAGGATTTTAATCAAATCACCATTTTGTCTTATGATGATTATCGACAATATGACTCGGCTTACAAGGCGTTTTTTTTATATCGCGCAGCGGCATTGGCGATTTCGCCTTATGACAAAACTTTTTACATAGATACTGATATTTACTTCTATGAAGATTGTCGAGAACTGTTTAAAATGCTCGATTATTTTGACATCATGGTGGCGCAAGCGCCGACGGATGTTTCGTCTGTTTATGTGGATGGGGAGGTACTCGAAGGCTGCACGCCGTACAATATGGGCGTCATCGTTTATCGAAAAAATGAAGCGACTCGTGCGTTGCTCGCGGACTATCACGCGCGATACAAAGCGCAGTTTGATATTTACCTTTCAGACCAACCGGCGTTTGTTGAAGCCCTGCTTTTCAACACCGTGAAGCTGCATGTTTTGCAGCCGTTTTATAATTTCAGACATCCGTTTTTGGTAGCGTTGCCGCCTGGGAAAGTAAAAATTATGCACGGCAGACCAGCTGATTTTGTGGCATTTGAAAAAGAGATGAATAAGGACTTGCGGCACCGCGTCTGGTTGCCACATCGAGAGAAATTTTTATTTAGAAAAACGCGAAAGTTGAAAAATCGAATTCGGAAAAATACGCCTGCCGCGATACTCGATACCTACCATAAATTAAGAGGAACAAAGAAAGCATGAGTCCTAAAAAAAT
This sequence comes from uncultured Saprospiraceae bacterium, assembly GCA_938010715.1. Lineage (GTDB taxonomy): Bacteria > Bacteroidota > Bacteroidia > Chitinophagales > Saprospiraceae > JAGQWW01. Next base: position 7,708 of record CALLVG010000005.1, on the reverse strand, counting down.
AATCTGTATGACCACTGGTTTGACGGGTATTTTGAATGCCAGTTTTGAGGTGATGAGTCGGCTTAGGTTGGCAGGTTATGAGGTGGTGAGTGCTTCGCCACAGCCCGTTGAGGAGGCGGTTCGTGCGCAAGGATTTGAATATTTGCAACTGCTGCCAGTTAATCGAGATCCTGCTCCAGAAGTGCCGATTTTCAAAGGCTTTTTTAAAAAAACGAGAAGGTTACTTTATAAATGGATACATCGAAACGAACGGCAAAAAGTTGCCATCGAGTCGCTTGGGATGGATGATTTTTCTAAAAAAATAGAAGAAATAAAACCTGATTTGTGGCTTGTTGACGTGGAGTTGCATGAGCACATCATGACGCTTGTCGCGAAAAATGAACCCGTACTTTTGCTGAGTCAATGGTTCTCACTTTGGCGGCGAGAGGGGTTGCCACCGCTTTCGCGGAATACCATTCCAGGAGTGGGATCGCAGGGCACATCGGAGGTACTGAACGCCACATGGGATCGGCTCGAAGCCAATCGAAATAAGATGTTTTTGAAAAAAGAATTTTTGAGTGGTGGGACAGATCGGCGTTCGATTTTGAAAAAATATGCCGCTCAAATTGGATTCGATGAAAAGTATATTCCAGATAATTACTGGCCCGGACCTTTTGTATATTCTGAGCTGCCAGTAATTGCGATGACGGCGGAGGAGTTGGAATTTCCACATGATAAAACGTCCAATTTGCAGTATGTCGGGTCGATGGTTTATGAGGATAGATTGGACACTTCGACGGAGGAGTGGACGACGAAAAAATTGAATCAGATTTTTAAACAGAAACAGACAACTGATAAAAAATTGCTCTACTGCTCCGTGAGTACTTTTCGTGGTGGCGATCTTGAATTTTTGAAAAAAGTAGTGGCTGCCGTTGCCTCGTCTGATTGGATTTTGATTCTGGGATTGGGAGGCAAAATTGACGCAAATACTTTGAATCCATTACCAGAAAATGTGTTTGCGTTTGGGCGGGTTCCGCAGTTGGATGTTTTGGCGAAAGCCGACTTGTCGATCAATCATGGCGGCATTCATACCATCAATGAGTGCGTGCATTTTGAGGTGCCGATGTTGGTTTATTCAGGAAAACGATCTGACCAAAATGGCTGCGCCGCACGGGTGCATTATCATCAAATTGGTCTGATGGCAGATAAGGATGAGGACGATGTGGCGACGATTCAGGAAAAGATTGAAAAGGTATTGAGCGAACCGATTTTCAAAAAAAATATAGAAATTTTTTCAAAAAAAATAGACCGATATAAAAAGGAAAAAACACTGGAGCATATCGTAAAATCACATGTAGCAAAATGATAAGAACCTATCTCGCACGGGCAAAAAAGCAGTCGCTAAAAGCGATCTACTGGCTCGTGGATCAAATGGGCGACACGGAGTATTATCACGAATACACGCACTTCGTCAACGGGTTCGAAAATCCAAATTATCGGTTTGATAAATCGAAAATTGGGTTTATTCATTTGCCGAAAACGGCGGGGACTTCTTTTTCAAAATTGTTGAGAAATGATCCTGCTGAACAGTTTGCGTTGCTGCGAATCCATCGTCCTGTTTCTATGCACTGTTCGCCAGAAAATTATCGGTACATCACGGTGGTGCGCGACCCGATAGATCGCGTTTGGTCATTGTACAACATGATTTTGCGTTACCCCAAAAAGTACCCTTATTGGAAACATGCGGTGCGCGGATTAGAACCTTTTTTACAAAAAAATCGAGCGGCGCGAAACTTGGCTTGTCGCTACCTTTCGGGAAAAATGGAGCCAGAGCCAACAGCTGCCACAGTCGATGAGGCAATGGAAAATTTAAGCCGATTTTATGCAGTGATTTCTTTTGAAAATTTTGCGGAAGAAGCGACCCGTTTTTTAGAAAAACACCAAGTCCCATTTGAAAAAATACCGAACGAACGAAAAGCAAAATACGAACCGCCAACAGCCGAAGAAATTGAGATTATCAAAAAGTACAATGCGTGGGATATCGAGTTGTATCGTCGTTGGGAAATTTCCAAAAAACAACTTGAATTTCCAAAATCATAAGGAATGAACTTACGAGTAAAACTTACACGAATAAAGAGAAAATACTTTTCAAAACTGCAAATTATTCTATTTGAGGGCATTCATCTATTTAATAAAGGGTTGAGGATGATGCATACCTTTCTAAAAGATGAATATGAATGTTTTTGGAGTGGTATTGATATATTCGCGGTTTGGCGCTCGTCTGGTGCTTCGCTTTTGGCGGAGGTGGGGGGAGAGATGGCTGCTTTTGATGGTAAAAGACCGACACCTGAAAAACATAACAATTAATGAGGAAATTCATCGCCCGCGTATTTTTCAGAATCGCAGTTCTATTCAGATCGATTGGTAAATGGGTCAACAAAAAAGATCCTGCTTGGCAACGGATATTGGACAGATGGAAGGAAGATGGCGAAAAAAATCAACTCAAATATGCCTATGATTTGAATGACCAATCGGTTGTTTTTGACTTGGGCGGTTTTGAGGGAGAATGGTCTGCGGAGATATATGCTCGCTCTCGCGCCAAGATCGAACTGTTTGAACCTCACCCTGATTTCGCGAAAGCGATAAAAAATAGATTTAAAAACAACCCTGATATTCGAGTGCATGTGTTTGGATTGGCAAACGAAACTGCGAAGATGAACCTCGCAACCGACGCCGAGTCCACCTCACTTTTTAAGACGGCTTCCGCCGAAAAAACGGTAGAAGTCCTGCTGAAGAATGCAACCAATTTTTTAAATAAAAATGGCTTTACGCACATCGATTTAATAAAAATAAACATCGAAGGCGGCGAGTACGATTTGCTCGAACATTTGATCGAAACTGAATGGATAAAAAATATTGATCAACTTCAAATACAATTTCATCACTTCATTCCCAATGCACGAAAGCGCATGGAAGGCATTCAAAATGCACTATCAAAAACACATGAGCTGACTTGGCAATTTGAGTTTTTGTGGGAAAGTTGGAAGAGGAAATAAAATTTTTTGGTGTACGGTTGAAAGTAAACGGTAAACGGCGCGACACGCAAAAACTATCATGAACGCAGATTTTTTATGATTTATATAAGGTTAAAAGGAGGGATGGGCAATCAGATGTTTCAATATGCATTTGGGCGTCGGATGGCTGCGGAGTTGGGGACAGATCTTCAGATCGATCTATCTTTATTGCTCGACAGAGCGCGAGGGAAAGATCATGTCTATCGCGATTATGATTTGACGATTTTTGAGGTACCGCATGAGTTCGTGATGTCGCCGACTATCCTTCGAACACTTTACAAAACGCAGTCGTCAGCAGTTTGCAAATTGGTGCGAAAGCGTATCGGGCGCAACAAAACGCATATCAAAGAAGCTCATTTTCATGTAGATGAAAATTTGCTCAAAAATCCAGTGGATAATGCGATTTATGATGGTTGGTGGCAGAGCGAACGATATTTTGAACCAATTGCCGAGGAGATCCAAAAGGTGTTTGAATTCGTAAGTCCTATTGAGTCAAACTCCGAGGCGTTGTTGCGTCAGATTCAGGACACCCAATCGGTTTGCCTCAACGTGCGACGAACGGATTTTCTGACGACTTCAAATTTGAACACCACAGATAAAAGTTACTTCCTTCGAGGCGTAAATAAAATTGCGGAACACTTGAGTGATCCGCAATTTTTTATTTTTTCTGATGATGTGGAGTGGTGTGCTGCAAATTTGAATTTAGATTTTCCGACGGTGTTGGTCAATCACGATCACAAAGGACACAAATTTGGCAATTATATGCAGTTGATGAAAGCCTGCAAGCATTACATTATACCGAATAGTTCTTTTGCTTGGTGGGCGATTTGGCTCAACAAATCAAACGAAAAAATAGTAATAGCCCCCAAACGTTGGTTCAATGATACCGCTATCAATACGGAGGATTTGGTGCCAGACAATTGGTGGAGAATTTGAAACTTTAAAAATTGAAGGTTTTGAATAAGGTTGAAATGACAGTTTACCGAAAGTTTTTGTGACCTTTCGTCGGCGAAGCCATGTTTAAAAACTACCTTATAAATTTATGACGATGAATAAACACTTTTACCTGTTCTGTATAGCAGCTTCTACTTTGTTGCTACCAAGTTGTGTCGAATATCGCGAATTGCTCAGTTATCATGAAGCACCCGGCATACCGACGACGCCACAACCAATCCTGAATTACAATCCTATTGTGATAGAACCCAATGACATATTGAGTGTACAGGTGAGTAGTAGTGTCCCCGAAGCGGCGGCACCCTTCAATAGTGGTGGTGCAGGTGGTGGTTTTTTGGTGGACGCCAATGGGGAGATTTTCTTACCGACTTTGGGTCCAATTAAAGTAGATAATCTTACGCTCGAAGCGGCTAAGGAGACTTTGCAAAAAGCATTGCAACCATACTTTTTAGAACAGCCAATCGTTAACGTACGACTTTTAAATTTCAAAATAAATGTCAATGGTGAGGTTGGGCGACCAGGTATTTTTCCGTCAGGAAATAGCCGCATGACGATTGTGGAAGCGATGACTTTGGCAGGTGATTTTACGCCCTATTCGCGTCGTGATAGCATACTCATTATTAGAGAAATAAATAACGAACGAATATTTGGCTACCTCGATTTTACTTCTTCTGAATTATTCAATTCGCCCTATTTTTATTTAAAACAAAATGATGTCATCTACGTGCAGCCCAAAAAGGAAAAAGCTGCCACGGTGCGAGACACTGCCAGTCGAGCGATACCTTATATCAGTATCGCTACGGGATTGACTGCACTGATTTTAACATTGGTGCGTACTTTCTGAGGTTGTTTTAAAACAACTTCTATTAAAAAAAAAACAGGTTCTTAGACAATTTTCGTAGTGGCTAAAATATAAAAATGGTTGAATGGTTTTATGGTTATTCAGTCATATAACCATTAAGCAATCATCCCTTTTTTTATTAATTCGAACCTTCTCCACGAGATTTGTCTAAGAACCAAAAAATAAAAACTTGGATTACGTAAAAGATAAAAGAGTAACGACAGAAGATGATTTGATAAAAATCGATCTTCAGAGATGGTTGCTAAGAATATTGAGTTACTGGTGGCTTTTTATCATCAGTATGGGAATCGCTGCTTTTTTTGGACATCGATATGTCAAAAATGCCGTGCCGCTTTACTCCACCAATGCGATTTTATTAATAAAGGACGCAGGTCGAGGAGGAGGGATTTCGGAAGAGCAAATTCTTTTGACAGACAATTTGCTCGGTGGCGGCAAGTCGATGGATAATGAAATTCAAATCATGAAGTCCCTCACCATCATGGAAAAGGTGGTCGAAAAACTAAACGCCAATGTCGAATACTACAGCTATGTCGGCGACCGAGATCAGAAAACGGAAGTTTACACAGATTCTCCGATCGTTTTGGATAGTTTTTCTTTCAATCAGGACTATCCTTACGGGGTGGGTTTTTTGGTTGAAATATTAGATAGCACTCGATTGAAACTTAGAAATACGCACGACGAAGCAGGGAAAGAATTTCCAATTGGTAAATTTTTCAACTCTGATTTTGGGTTGATGAAAATTTCTATCAGAGAAGGAATGATTGCCACCTCAGGGCATTTTCATATTAAAATTCGTCCAAAAACGATAGTGGCTTTTGGTTTTAAAGGTCGCATAAAAGTAGAAAGAGTAGGGAGTCAAACGGCTTCCAGTATTTTGAATATAAAAATGACGGACATCGTACCGAAACGAGCGCGAGATGTTGTCAATGCTTTGATTGATGTTTATAATGAAGAAGAGATTAGTGATAAAAATCGGGTTTTGCTCAGTACGATGGATTTTATTGACGAACGAGTAGGTATTTTGACAGGAGAGTTGAATTCGGTCGAAGGCGGCATTCAAGAATTCAAAAGTGCCAACGAAATCATTACCACAGACGCGGCGTCGAGTAAGGGTTTTGTGATGGGCGAGATCAGAGGAGAGATGAAACAGTTAGCGGAGTTGGAGGTCGAGAAAGAAATTTTGAACTCTCTCGAAACCCTCGTGAACAACCAAGCCAATCTCATCCCCGCCAATTTGACTGCCGAAAATCCTGTTTTGGGAAGTTTGGTGACGCAGTACAATAATTCGTTTTTGGAAGCAGAGCGAATCGCCAAATCTGCCAGCCCAGAGAATCCAACCCGAATCGTTTTAGATAAAAAACTAATTGATCTTAGAAATCTAATTTTAGAAACACTTCGCAATTTGCAGTTGGATCTTTCCATCCCGATTCGTCGCAAAGAGTCCAAAATCAGTGAGCTGCAAAAAAATCTTGTCGGCGTGCCGAGCATTGACAAAAAACTGGTAGAGCAAATGCGAATGCAAAGCATAAAAGAAAATCTCTTTTTGTTTTTGTTGAGAAAACGTGAAGAAACCGCATTATCAGAAGCTGTAACCGCTGCCAATACTCGAATCGTCGATCCTGCGCGAACCCCTCAGTTTCCAGTGTTCCCAAAACCTCGAATGGTTTACATGGCAGCGGCGGCATTGGGTTTTATCATTCCGCTGATTTTAGTAACGCTACTCGGCTTTTTTGAAACCAAAATTAGAGATGAAGAAACCATCAGCCGACTGACTTCTATACCGATTTTGGGTCGAATTTCCCTTTCCAAATCGAAAGAAGATATCGTTATCAAAAAAGGAACTCGAACTGCCATCGCTGAAATGTTTCGCTTGTTGCGTACCAATCTCAACTACCTCAATGTCTCAAGAGAAAAGCAGGTTTTGCTCATCACTTCTTCTGTATCTGGAGAAGGAAAATCATTTGTTGGGTTGAATTTGGCGATGACCATCGCCCTTTCCAACAAAAAAGTAATCTTACTTGGACTTGATTTACGTAAGCCTAAAATGCACCGATACTTGGGGGTCGATAACACCAAAGGTATTACCAATTTCCTCATTCGCCAAAGCGAATTGGATGACGTAATCGAAGTTTCTACCAAAAACAAAAATCTATCTTTCATCACAAGTGGGCCCATTCCGCCCAATCCTTCCGAGTTGATTTTGTCGGATAGAATGGATGAGTTGATTAATCAATTGAAAGAGCGATATGACTATATTATTTTGGATTCGCCGCCGATTGGTTTAGTCTCTGACGCTCTGCTTTTACGAAAATATGTGAGCAATATCCTACTCGTCGTTCGTCATAAATACACCAAAAAAGCAATGGTACGCGACCTCGAAAACCTATACGTGAATGGAGAATTGAAAGGCGCCGGGTTGGTTTTCAACGGCGTGAAAATGGGTCGAAGTTATTATGGCTACGGGGGTTATAACTATGGTTATGGGCAGGGGTATTATGTGGAGGAAAAGTAGAATGGCTGAATGGGCAAAGAGAATCAAATTTCAAAGAAATTGGCTCGTGTGGTTCTCAAAAAAGTATTCTATTTCATTTTTTTTACACGTTCCTGAATATCTCTTACGAGGCGATTATTTTCCAAAGTATTATCTTCAATCTTACTGAGATAAAACTCTTGTTCTTGTAAAAACTTCGCTGCTTCATTTTTCTTTAATTCTAAAAACTCTCTGAAAACATTGATTCTAAATTTTGGATTTAAAGTTGCACAAAATTCTAAAGCAATTAGATGATGTGCCATAGTTGACCCATATCTTCCAGTAGAAGATTGAATTCCAACCGCTTTT
>CALLVG010000004.1 GCA_938010715.1 uncultured Saprospiraceae bacterium | reverse complement strand
GTTTCTTGGATGCTAAATTCCAAAAAAGTTCGATTTGCCCCAACAGCAAGTTTGGTATTTAATCTTTCTCAAAATGCAAAAGGGCATATTCAAAATGAAGAGAGCGTAATTGAGGAATTACAACCTTATTTTAAATCAAATATTGGATTGGCGTATCGTTTGGGTTGTCGAGTTTATTATCCATTCAGTTCTCGTTTTGTATTTTTTGCAAACCCTCAATTTGAAATAAATTCAAACGATGTTTCCCAGAGCATCAATCCTCTTTTACAAAAAAGAAATATGGTTCGTTTAGATATTGGTGTTTCTACTCAAATTGGATTTTGATTGTTATATTTCGGATAATTGAAAAGTGAATCCTTATAAAGCAGCCTTCACTTTCATACCCACAAGTTCTTTAGTGAACCCACCAACATGCTTATCAATCAATTTCCCATCTTTAAAAAACAAAAGGGTAGGAATGCTTCGAATACCATATTTAGTAGCAATTTCGGGGCTCTCGTCAACATTTACTTTTCCGTAGGTGGTGTTTCCAACCTCTGTTTTTGCCAATTTTTTGAATACAGGGGCAGTAGTTCTGCACGGGCCACACCAAACTGCCCAGAAATAAACAACGGAGATATTTTCATTCTCTAATACTTTTTGCTGGAAGTTAGCACTCGACAATTCCAATGGTGCTGCACTCGACAAAGACTTATCTTTGGTCGTACTACAACTTGACAATAGAAGACCAGACAAAACAATAAAAATTAAATTTTTCATGGACACTGAATTTTTGTTTTTAGCTAAGGGAATAGTTCAAGAATAAGATACTCTAAAGGACGAATTACTTAGAGTAAGTAAAGTTGAAATAATAAGGTTTCGAAATTGAAGTGAGTTGTTTTTTCATTAGACGAGGCAAAAACCGCAGGCAATGCCTTAGCATTGGCGAGGATTTTTAACAAAGTATAATGTAAAAAGAACAGCTTCAAATCGAAATGTTATTTTAGTAGCTTTACTAAGTAAAATTGTTGAAGCATTCATGATTTGCCACTTGCAGCCAATCAATGAGTTTTTTAAACAACTTCTATTCTTGAAATCTCACTAACGGCTTTGAAATAGAGATTGTTTTGGTAAATTGATAAAAGACGAACGAGGTCAACAGTAATTATTGCGCTTTCTAATCTATTTTTTGGTAAATTAGTTTTTTTTAAGAATACTTTACCGCTTAAGCCGTACTACTTATCAATATTTTTAAGATTTTAAGCGTTTGAAAAAGTAAACAGAATGAATATGAGATATCTACTTATTTTTTGTTTCGGAATTTTTGCTTCCACATCAATCAATGCACAATTCGTAACCGACGAAGAAGAATTGATGATTATGGTTTCTGACGGAACGGATGAAGGAAAGCATAGTAATCCAATTATTCCAGGAGAGGCAACGGCTCCAGGTACTACAGCTAAAGGAGCGACAACGGCTCAAGCCAAAAAAGGTGAAAAAAGGAATGAACTTGTCTTAGATGCTCCGATTCGTGCTTTAGGAATGACGGATTGCATTCAGGCGGCGGCGTTTTTGGAACGTCCATCGCATGGAATCCTTGGCTTTATGTTGATATTTTCTATCAATGATTCTATTGCAGGGAGGCAGGCAAGTTTGACAATGCCTGATGGAAAAACCTACCAAGGTGTTTATCGTTTGGTTCGGCAAAAATCTTCTTCTGATGAAAAAGTGCCAGATGGCATGACCACCTACTCCGTTGAAGGAACTTTCTTTTTGTTAGGCGTATCGTAAGGCTTATTTTACAATAATTTCCCTTTTTTTAGCGATTAAAAAAATATTTTGGACACCTTTGGCCTTCTTTCGATGATCACTGGTATCCAAAATACAATGCACCAACTTTTCGGTACTTTTTTCGGATTAGGCTTTTCCAAATTTGCTCCTGGTACAGTGGCAAGCATTGTGGCTTGTTTGCTTTTTTATGCCATAGAAACGCCGATTTGGGTTGCAATTCCAGCCATTATACTGTTATTCTTTTTGGGGATTCGCTCTGCGGACGTTTTGGAAACAAAATATGAGAAAGATGCCAGTTGTATTGTCATTGATGAAGTGGTCGGTATGTGGATTGCGGTGTTGTTGATTCCACATGATTGGCGTTATTTTTTGGCGGCACTGGTGCTTTTTAGAATTTTCGATATTTCTAAAATATTTTTCATAAAAAAAGCAGAAAATTTGAAAGGTGGATTGGGTGTAATGGCCGATGATGTCGTTGCAGGAATTTACTCAAATCTACTCCTCCACTTATTTATTTGGTTCAACTAAAAAATCGTCCTTTCTTTGTGTCTTTAAAATCAATTACACAAATAATTCCGAATGGCATTTAAGCTAACGGTTCCACATGCGGCGAGTTTTACGAGAATTTTGCTGGCACCGTGCTCTCTTCTATATCTTATCGATTTTCCTAATAAACTCCTTGTTCTGTTAGCAATTGTTGTGATTGCCAGTTTAAGTGATTTTTTGGATGGATATCTTGCTCGAAAACTTAACTCTGTTTCAGAACTTGGCGCATCTATTGATTTTACGGCAGATAAAATTTTCATTAATACCTTTCTTTGTGTTTTTACGGTGGCAGGTGATTTACCGATTTGGATTCTTTTAGTGATTTTGAATCGTGACTTTTGGGTGATGGGCATGCGTATTTTCGCAGCAGGGGAGGGAATGAAGATTCCTGCAGGTAAAATGGGCAAGTTGAAAACTACTTGCATTTTTTTGGCAATTGGCGGCATTATTTTAGGTTATGACTTGGGACTTTATTTGATGATAGTGAGCGTTGTTTTGAGCCTCGTTTCTATGGGAATTTATACTGCTGCTTTTTTTAAAGTGGTGGGTGAGAGTAAAAAGGAGTATTGACAAAAAAAACGCTAAGGAAGGGTAAAAAACTACATTGCCCCGTGGTTTTAGAGGAGTAATTAGCTTTTTTTTTCTCCAATTTGCTTAGTATTTTATCGTTCTTAAATAGTCTGAAAAAATTTTGTTAGAAAAACTTTTTGAACTATTTTTTCGTCAATCAAGGCATTTTTTTATTGCATATCCGTTGATACGCAACTAAAAAATCACGAAGAGTGGCAGAAAAAGAGCCGAAAAGTTAAGTTAATTACGGATGCAGTTCTTCCTTCTTGGAATAAGGTGAAGATTCAAATAATTTATTGACAAAAAATAAAAATATATATGGATTTAGTTAAAGATTTAGAGAAACAAGTAGAAGCAGAAAAAGAAATTCTTAGAGAATTAAAAGAGAAATTAAAAAGAGCCAAAAGGGATGAAAAATCAAGAACAGCACGAAAGAAAAGAAAGGCCGTAAAAGCCGTAAAATCCGAAAAAGCAAAGAAAGAAAAATCTGAAAAAATAAAAGCAGCAAAGGCAAAAGCAGCCACAATAAAAGCAAGGAAAAGGGCTAAGGCTAAGAAGAAAAAGGAGAAAGAATAGTTGCTTGTGTTTTAAATTGAACTTCCTATTTCAAGTTTTTTCAAAAAGAATAATTTTACCCTGCTGGTTCCATGTCATTGACTGGAGGCAGCAGGGTGCTGTATATTATTTTGGTATTATTAATTTGTTTGACTCCCAACACTTCTACATTGAAAATGTATTGATAAAAATTTTTTAACTTTAGTCTGAAGTTAGATTCCTTAAAACATTAGAAATTGGATGAGGAATAGTAACACCCTTGAATTTTTAGAACAATGGGAAATAATACATAACCCTAATTTTAACCGTGCCGGATCCGGCACGGTAAGATTGAAAGCTACCTCAAATTCATTTTCAATTTCTCCTTCAAAATGGATTCATGAAACAAAAGCGATTGGAATTATTACAAAAAAAGGACGCTTTGGAGGAGGTACTTTTGTACATCGTGATATTGCTCTAAATTTCTGTTATTGGCTCAGTCCTGCATTTCAAGTCTCCGCTGGTTCCACGTCTCCGACTGGAACCCTGCATTTCAAGTCTTTTTTATCAAAGCATTTCAAGAATTAATTGAAAGAGATTTTAATCGACGTGATCTTGAATGGCATGTCTCAAAAATTACCGATAATATTGACGAAGTAAGAAATTTATTGGATACTATTCCAGGTCAAGCCCCTTCCAGGAACCTTTTGAACTTTTCAAAAACGGAAGAAGAGTAAACTTAAAAGGAATAGGTTTGATGAAATTAATTCAACCATTTTTCAGTTTAATCCTTATTTTTACAAAAAAATAAATCATGGAACAGAATGCAGATAAATTGATGGTTATCCGAGCTTTAATTGAATTGGAAGATGAAAAAATAATGCTTGAAATTAAAAAGTTACTATTGAAGCATTTTTCAAAACTAAATAACGAAGCAGAGAACATTGTTCAAGAACCAATGACTTGGACGAAATATGACCAAAAAGTGCTTGAACAATCAATTGCAGAAGCAGGTAGGGGAGAAGGAACTCCTCATCAGGAAGTCATGAAAGGATTCAGAGAAAAATACAACCGATGAGCAAACCTGTAAAATGGACGCCAAAAGCTCAACCTGAATATGCTGACCTATTAAATGAAATTGAAGCAAAATACGGCTTAGAAGTGGTTTTGAAGTTTTTGGACAAAGCAGAACAAGTTGTGGATACCATTGAAATGTATCCAGGAAGTTTTCCTCTTTTTGATATTGCTCCAACCACAAGAAAAGCAGTTATCACCGTACAAACCTCCTTAATTTATCAAGTTTTCAAAACTGAAACCTACCTATTATATTTTTGGGATAATCGACGAGGAGGGGAATGATTGATGATTATTCTTTAGGAGATTCCTTTTTTTTAATATAAAACTTAACCCCCCTGCTGGTTCGAATGTTCCCAAAAAACAAAAGCAAATCCGCTGGTTCCACGTCTCCGACTGGAACCCACTA
>CALLVG010000003.1 GCA_938010715.1 uncultured Saprospiraceae bacterium | reverse complement strand
CGATGATAGCCAACCAAATCCATCACTTCGCCATGCTGACTCCAAAACAGTTCGTGCATGTCATCTGGCATTTCTTCTTTCCAAGCACCTGATTTTCCTTTTCTAAAAAATTTATTGGCGACGCCTGAGATTTGTGTCTTTGCACTCACTCGAACGCCATACGGATTTTTGGATGCTTTAAGTTTTTTGAAAGTTGGAAGATTTTCAGGATTGCCTTTTGGCATCTTCAAAATCTTTCGAAACTTCTCGACCTGTCCTATCGGATCGCGTACCAAATCTTCGTATCGAATCACCACATCTGCTCGACGAATCCACTGCAACACATTGACTGACCAACCACCAAAGTGTGAACCTTCAGCAGCAATAATTGTCTCGATCATGTTTTGCATAAAATCCGTTCCAGGCTTTACGATATCAGCCGTATGATGCGCCATCGAAACGGTAGAATCTCGACCATCTCTCATCAAATAAACGACTGGAATATTTGGATCATTCGGAACAACTTGATCTGGTAAAAGGTGAGTTTTCACCACTGGAAAAGTATCGTAACCCTCTTCAACTCCATACTCGGTTTGCAAGTGAAATTCTGATGAAGCCAACCCGTAAACATCATTCAAGATATTTCGGGTGAAGGTGTTGCCAGAACGTGGGAAAGATGCGAGCCAGATCATTGATGAATGAAAATTAAAATCAAAATGAAAAAATCAAAAACGCATTAATTTTTTCATTTTAATTTTCATTTTAATTTAAAGATTTTCAAAGCAGCGTCATTCACTGCAACCAAATAATGTTTTTTGCCATTGATGGTAATTGGAGCCAAATCACGGGTATCACCATCTGCCAAAAAACCAGAGTCGACACTTTTGACAGGTTTGAAATTTCATGAACCTTCGCCCAACAAAACCAGTCCGGTCCCCGAATCAATTCTGCCACTCTCGACCTGCATTCCGTAATTGTTTCCAACTAAAACAATATCTTTTTTACCATCATTATTTATATCCTCAATTGAGCATTCACGAACGGGGGAAACTTGTGCATCCGATGGCAATTCTTTTTGCGAAAAATTGCCATTTCCATTATTAATAAAAATAGAAGAAGCGAAAGTTTTGGCCTCTAATTGAAGTGCGCCGTCCAACTCTTGTTGAGAGAAAACCTGATCGATAGTCGCGCCATTGTAAGGTCGATATCTTGGAAATTTCTTTCTGAGATGTGGCATTTGTTTGATGATTTTATCTCTATTCGGAACAGGGTAATATTTTCCATTTTCGGCCCAAGCCATTACGGGATCGATTTGACTGTTGTTGTCATAATCTTTCGCATACATTTTTAATGGAAAATCTTGGGTTGGTTTGAATCTCGAATTATGCCCCAAATTACCAGCGATCAAATCCATATCGCCATCTCCGTCGATGTCATTGACCGTGACACAATTCCACCAGCCATTTGAATTATTGAGACCAAAAGCGGTAGTTTTATTGACCAATTTTCCACCTTCCATTTTAAAAACAGAAACAGGCATCCACTCACCCGTGACGATTAATTCATCGCCATCTTGACCGTCGATATTTGCCCAAGTCAAATCAGTGACCATTCCTATATTTTGGAAATCTGCTCCAACCTGTGCAGTGACATCTGAGAATTGACCTTTATTATTTTGAAAAATGTAACTGTTGGGAGCCATTGGATATTTGCCAGATTTCACTCGACCGCCAACGAATATATCTAAGTCGCCATCACCATCATAATCGTGAGCAGTTGCACAACTCCCACTTGTTCCGATAGTAGGTAATTTTCCTTTTGAAAAATTGCCATTTCCATTATTGATATAAAATCTATCTTGATACAATCCGAAACCATCGTTGTGAATATTGCCACCACTGACGACATATAAATCTTGGTCGCCGTCACCGTCTGCATCGAAGAAAATTGCTTCCATGTCTTCTGCTGCTGCATCGGCATCCCAGATAGATTGACTTGCTTTTCTAAAATTACCTCCTCCTGATTGTAGGTAAAGTGAAGCAGAATTTCCAGCAGCACCTCCTATATAAAAATCATCTAATTTATCACCATTCACATCAGCCACCGTGACCTTTGGGCCGAGGTTAGAAAGTTTATGTGGAATCAATCCTTCGCGATTGAAGTCAATGAATTCATTCTCGACATGTTTGAAATCAATTCCTTTTAAATCAGTTGCTGCGAATAATTGATTGGCAACATTTGGTGCAGAAAGTGTTCCTGCTACTGCTCTTTTCACATCAGCGTTGATGACCTTATTGGGAGTGATTTGGTCTAAAGTATAAAGCTTCTTTCCAGGAAATTCAACCTCCAATTTAGTAGGTGTTTTGTCTTTAAAACCAAAATGAAAAACCTGTTGAACAGAAGAAAGAAAACCACGGGTTGGCGTCATTTCTAAATACTGAGTCGTACCATCAGAAAAAGTCAATCGAGCTTTTGCACCAAAACCAGAACGGTTCGGTTTTTCACCTAACATATTGACTTTCAGCCAGTTACCCTTTCCTTGCTCTACTGCCATATTTTTATAGAGTAGTGCCGTTTGGTCCACATTATTGATGACGATTTCGAGGTCACCGTCATTGTCCAAATCACCAAATGCGGCACCATTTGACCACGTCTGTTGTACCAATCCCCAATCCGTCGATTTGTCTTCGAATTTGAGATTTCCATTATTTTTAAAAATGTAGTTTTGAAGTGGTTGAGAAGGAATCATGTCCAAAATCTTTTCATAACGCTCTTGGGTCATAATCCCTCCATTATTATTGACTTCTTCAACTCCAAAATTCAAATAATCTAAATCTGTTACATCACGTCGATAACCGTTAGTGATGAACAAATCTTTATTTCCATCCAAATCATAATCAGCAAATAGCGAAGCCCAACTCCAATCAGTATTCGATACACCAGAAAAAACACCTACTTCACTAAACGTATTATCGCCATTATTTACCTGCAAAACATTACGCATCGTTTGGTGCATAAAACCATGTTTTACCAATAAACGATACCTATCTTCAAGCATCGTGGTCATCAATGATTTTTGACGAAAATTATCTTCGGCAAGCATATCAAGTGCAATCAAATCAACTTTTTGGTCATTGTTCACATCGGCAACATCCACTCCCATGGTATGACTACTGGTGTGCCCAAAGAAGTCCTCTGTTGCTATTTTAAACTTACCATTTTTTTGATTTAGATATAAAAAATCGGGCATGACGTAATCATTTCCAACAAAAATATCTGGGTAACCATCACTATTAAAATCTGAAACGATTGCACTCAGCCCCCAAGCTCGATTAACGATACCTGCTTCTACTGAGACATCTGTGAACCCTTTATCTCCATCATTTCGGTAAAGGCGATCTGTGTCAAAATTTGACTTTGGATTATTGGACATCACCTTTTTGCCATTCTCCTCCTTGAGCATCATTTTATTTACGGTCTTGAAAGCGGCCGGGTAGTTGAGCATATAAACATCCAAATCACCGTCCAAATCATAATCAAAAAAATTGGCGTGATTAGATGCAGATGGATCGGCTAAGTTGTACTTCGCAGCAGATTCTACAAAGGTTAAGTTTCCTTGATTTAGATAAAGTAAATTCTTTCTTGAAGCATCTTCTTTTATCCCTGTTCGAGTAATATAAATATCTTGATATCCATCTTGATTGATATCCACGACGGTCACGCCAGTTTTATCTCCTTCTGCTCCTCCAACACCAGCGGACTCCGTAATATCTTTAAACTTGAGATTGCCTTCGTTCAAATATAACTTACAACTCTTTTGCGTTGCAGTAAAAAATAAATCCTCCAAACCATCATTATTGAAATCGGCAATAGCGACTCCACCTCCATTATATAGGTAGGGGTTTGTAACGATATTGCGATCAATGTTCTCTTTTAAATCATTAGAAAAAGTAATGCCAGAGGACTCTGGCGAAACGGTTTGAAACAAAGCATTTGCAGGCGCTTTTGCCTCAGGTATCACATCGGCAATCGACTCTGTTTTTTGATTTTGACATTGAGACAAAACAAAAATCAACAATGTGAAACCAGTTATTTTTAGTAGGGATTGCATGGTTATTTTATTAAAGCGGTCTATTTCGTACGATTTTGAAAAAGGGAAGTTTCGGTAGGGGTATGATCAAGTTGCGCGTTGAAAATTCAACGCGCAACTTATTACATCTATCATTTCATGGACAGTTGACCATTTTTGGCAATTTTAAAAATTTGAAGTTTATCGTCATTGTTTCCAGCCAAGATCAAATCTCCATTTGGGCTTTTGAGTTTAGCGATACTTTTTACATTGCCTGGTAAATATAAACCACTTGATGAAACCGTAATTGGTTTAAAATTTCCAGTACCATCGCCTTTCAAAACCAATCCATCACTAGCATCGTAACGAGGTGTTTCTACCTCGGAGCCATACATGTTTCCAGCAATGATTAAATCCATGTTTCCGTCTTTGTCGATGTCTTCTGGGATGATGCCCATGATGGGTGCTACTTGTGCAAATTTAGGCAACGATTGTTCTTTGAAAGCACCTGTACCTGTGTTCATCAAAACGATAGACTCAAAGCCATTTACTTCCAATTTCAGTGCTTCTTCCATTCCTTTTTCACCCAAAATATCGTCGAGACTCGCGTTGGCAAATTCTTTATAAGAAGGGAATTTGTTGTCGATAAAAGGCATTTGGTCAGAGCTACATTCTTTGCCTCGTGTGGGTACCAATTTACCTTTGTATTCTTTACTCAAAACGACATCGCAAGTCCCCGTTTTATCAAAATCATTGGCGAATACTTTGAATGGTTTTTTCTTTGATGGATGAAATTTGTTATTCAAACCGATGTTGCCGACGATTAAATCTTTGTTGCCATCATTATTCAAATCAGCTTCGGCGATGGAGTACCACCAACCTTTTAGATCTGCAGTTCCGTATTTTGCGGAAGCGTTGGTGAATTTTCCATTATTGTTTTCAAAAACAGTGATTGGCATCCACTCACCTACGACCACCAAATCGGGCTGATTATCTCCATTCAAATCAGTCCAAAGTGCATCTTTTACCAAACCAATGTTGGATAATTCAGGAGCAATTTCTTCTGTTACATCTTTGAAGCCACGCCCCTCATTTCTGAGAATGTAGCTTTTTTCTGAAAAAGGATATCTCCCATTTTTGGTGCCACCTCCGATAAAAATATCTGCGTCGCCATCCATGTCATAATCGGTTGACTTCGCAACAAAACCGCTTGTCTTTGGTGTAGGTACTTGCACTCTTTTGAAGTTACCTTTTCCAAAATTGATATACAATCTATCGGTCAAAAATTCGGAGTTTTCTGGTATTTCGTAACCACCACTCACGATATAGATATCCAGATCGCCATCTTTATCGGCGTCCAAAAATAGGGCATCCATGTCTTCGCAGCCGCTTTCGTTGGTCCAAGGTTGTGTTGCGGATAGCTCAAAAGTTCCATTGGATTTTTGGAAATATAATTGACTCGTTTGATTGGCTGCTCCACAGACAAAAAAATCGTCTAAACCATCTCCGTTCAAATCGCCCGTTCTGACTTTTGGGCCAGCAGTAGATTGTCGGTGTGGTAATAAGATTTGTAAACTAAAGTCATCAAACTCGTTTTCGACATGCGTTGCATTTACACCGATTTCAGATGGATTTATTTCTTTGAAAAATTGATTTTCATTTTCTGAAATTTTCGCAACTGCCACAGCAGCGGAAGGGCTTTTTGTAATCGTAATTCTTTGGTTGGTTTTTACATTATTTTGAACTTGTTGTTTGCCATCTGGCCAGACGACCGTCACTTTTTCAACCTGACTCAACTCCCCTACTCCAAAGTGAAGCGTCGGATCTTGGCATCCCATATAACCACGAACTGGATTCAATTCCTGAAATTGAATTCCCTTTTCGGTTTCAATGGTCACTTTTGCACCAGCCAAAATAGTTTTAGCGTTTTCACCTTTCAGGTCAACCTGCAACCAATTACCTCTGCCCTGCTCTACTGCATTGTTTTTGTAAACAAATGCTGGGTGGTCGATGTTACTAACAATCATATCCAAATCACCATCATTGTCCAAATCACCGTAAGCCGTACCATTTGAATAGGAAGGTTTGCCCAAACCCATTCCACTTGCGACTTCTTCAAAATCGAGGTTCCCATTATTTTTGAAATATTGATTGGGGAGTTTTATTTCTGGCATCTTATCATACATTTCTTTTCTCATTTCCAATGGGATGTTTCCACCATTTTGCGCTCTTCGCCTTGACATTTCATTCATAAAGTCATTGTCGCGAGAGTATCTTCGAAAACCATTTGAAACAAAGTAATCTTTCCAGCCATCATTATCAAAATCTGCAAACAAAGCTGCCCAACTCCACTCCGTTTGCCCCATGCCTGACAGGTGTGCCACGTTGTTAAATTTGCCTTCACCATTGTTGAGTTGCAAAGTGTTGAACATGTATTGGTAGGGATAATTTAGTTTGTTGATATAATACCAAAAAATAGGAATGTTCATAGATTCCATAAGGGTTTTTCCACGAAAGTGGTCACTCGTCGCCATGTCAACTGAGCCGATATCAACATGACCATCATTGCTAAAATCGGCGACATCTAAACCCATCGCGAAAAAAGAAATTTGTTTCGTTCGTTCCTTTATTTCATCCGTAAAAGTTCCATCGCCATTGTTGATATACATGTGATCTGGCACCGAATAATCATTGGCAACATAGACATCTGGCCAACCATCTTCGTTGATATCAGAGACACATAACCCTAACCCAAAGTTCCAGGCTAACATTCCTGCCTCTTCTGTGATTTTGGTAAATTTGCCCCCGTCATTTCGAAACATATTTGAACTCGCCGCTGCCAATTTGTTTTTGTCCTTTAATTCTTCAAAAACGATTTTGTGTACAATTCTTACGTATTTGGATTCATTCATGACGAAACAATCCAAATCACCGTCCTTGTCAAAATCAAAAAATGCGGCTTGGATACTTTCGTTTCCATCATCCAATCCATATTCGGCAGCCTTTTCGGTAAAAGTGAGATCTCCGTTGTTTATGTAAAGGGTATTTCTCCTGTCCTTGTTGGGGCCATACTGACAAACATAAATATCTACAAATCCATCTCCATTGATATCTGCCATGGAAGCACCCGTTGACCATTTTTTATTGACATTGATGGCTGCTTTTTCAGAAATGTCTTCAAATTTGAAATCACCTTTGTTCAGAAAAAGCTTGTTTGATACTTCATTTCCTGAAAAGAATACATCCGCCAAACCATCATTATTGATGTCGCCAATGGCCACACCTGCGCCATTGAAGTAATGCGCAAATGAGAGTATATTATTATCATTGAGCGGATTGTCTTCCAATTTATTAAGAAAATCAAGCCCAGTATCGTTTGAGGATTGAAGTGAAAAAAGTGGTCCGCTAAAAGATTTGGAAGTAGTTGGGTTCGTAGGATTGGAATCGTTTTTACTACAGCCGATTACGAATAGCGATGTCAAAGCGACAAACATCAACTTCATTTGAAAACTCATAGGATTAATATTTTTTATCAGATTATGTTTTTCTGACATATCTCAAAAACCGTACGAAAATAGGAAGAGATCAACTAAAATCCAATTTCTTCTTTTGCAGTTCCTTCAATTGGTCGCTTCCCTCTTTCAAGTAATAAAATTTATTGATTTCAATATTTTCAATTATCGTTTTGGACTGTTCCTTATTTGGCCAAATCACTTCAATGCGCTTAACGACTGTAGCGTCATCCAAACCCATTTCTACCTGTAAAGAATTACCTCCAAAACTGCTTCCCGTTGATACGTGTTTGTGGAGGATAAGGTTACTGCCATCTGTTTTTTGTGCTATCAATTTTATTCTTGCGCCGATAGCACTTTTGTTTGCCACAGTTCCTTCCAATTTGAGAGAAATCCAATTTTTTTCGTTGCCGAAAGGATTTAAAAATAAAGCATCTCCAAAAACATCTCCATCGAATGCACCTCCTAAAACACAAAAAATATCTTGATCTCCATCATTATCCAAGTCACCAAAACCTACTGCGTGACCTTTCTGAATATGGCCGACACCCGCTGCAGTTGTCACATCTAAAAAACGCTTTCCCTCTGAATTTAAAAACATCTTGTTGGGCACGATTGCGGTAAAACTGGGTGCACCTGTTCCTAAATAAAAATCTTCGAAACCATCATTGTCCAAATCTCCATAATTGCAGCCCATTGCCAACATCGCCTGATCTAAGCCAAGTGAATTTGACTTTTCAGCAAAAGAAAAATTACCGTTATTAAAATAAGATTTGGGTGTTGCCCCTACATTCTTACCAGCATAATTTTCAGCAGCCATTTTTGCCGCACTTCCAGGATCAGCCATTGGTTGATTATCCGCTCCAAATGCTGCCACGAAAATATCCAACAAACCATCATTGTTGTAATCCCAAATCCAAGTTGGGAAGCTCATCAATGGCATATTGGTATCATTATTATTCACTGTTTGAAATTTGACCTCACTGGCGTTTGCACCCATATTTTTCAATAAAACATTCGGTTTTCCAAGAATCGAAATATATAGATCTGGATAACCATCATTGTCCAAATCACCTGCAGCAACACCTTTCACCATGCCTGCAACTTGACCAAGCCCAACTGCATCCGTTCTATTTGAAAAAGTGCCATCGCCATTCGCTAAGAAAAATTCACATTTCGTTCTCAATGAATTTGATGTTTCGTTTCCGATGAATAAATCAAGCCAACCATCCAGATTAAAATCTGCGAAAACTGCTGTTTGTGTTGGGT
>CALLVG010000002.1 GCA_938010715.1 uncultured Saprospiraceae bacterium | reverse complement strand
TTTCTAAAAATTCAAAATGAATTTGCTCGTGCTGTTCTCTGAACAGTCACGAATGAATGCAAATCTCCAGATTTGCGGAATTCAGATGTATAGAATAGGATTGAATTACAATTTCTCAAATCTGGAGATTTGAAAAATTACGTGATGGTTCAGAGAACCACACGAGCAAATTTCTTTGAAATTTGATTCACTACCTATTCAATTCAGCATAGAACCAATTTTTTGCATCAATTGGCAAAAAAATAGCAATCAACCACTCTACAACATTTTTTAAAATAAAGTCTACTCGATTAAAGTTGATTTCAGAGTAAACTTCATAAAATTTTTATCCTACCAAATCGTTAGTTAGCTTTGCCTACCACTTTAACCAGGAGTATCTGCTCCTTTCACATTCGTTTATGTACAAACAATTTACTCTTTCTCTCATTATTATCCTATTTTCAATTGCTGCGTATGCGCAACCTCAAATGGGGCTGAATTTCATGAGAAATACCTATCAGGCATCCAGAACCAATCCGGCACTTTTGCCTGATGAAAAATTGGTGATCGCATTGCCGAATTTTTACAATCATTTTGAATTGACTGGGCCATCTTTCGGGGACATCATCAATACCGATGGCGATACGCCTTTTTTCAATCTGGGCAATATTATCAATGATTTAAATGACATAAATCACATTCGTAATGATGCGAAACTTGAGACCATCGGCGTTTCGTTTCGCACGGGTGGTCTTCGTTTGGGTATCCACAATGCTGCGCATGTCTCTGCTTTGGTTAATTATAAAAAGAACCTCGCCAATCTCATTTGGGAAGGTAACGCACCTTATGTCGGCCAGACATTAGACATTGGAATCGACATGCAACTCACTGGCTATCAAGAACTTGGTCTGACTGCTGCTTATGAATTTAAAGGAATTACATTGGGAGCAGGTGCTAAATTTTTGTATGGATTTGGAGATGTTTCTACTTCTAAATCCAATGCGACTTTCTTTACTGATCCTGATGTTTATCAATTGAGATTGCAGTCTGATTTTGTAGCGAATACTTCTTCTTTTTTAAACTATAACAGTTTTGATGATTATAAAATCGAATTCAATCCAACTGATTTTGGCTTTGATAATATGTTTTCTGCCAATACAGGACTTGCCTTTGATTTTGGAATTGATGTAGATTTAGGAAAGTTGAAAGTAGCTGCCAGTATCATTGATATTGGAAAAATCAACTGGAAAGAAAACGTGAGTAATTATACAAGTAATGGCACTTTTGAATATGATGGAATAGATTTTTCAAATGCAATAACTGGAGGAGAAGCGAATTTCGGAAGTGTGATTGACACTTTGGAACAAATTTTCCAAGTCACCGAAAACAACACTGAATATAGCACTTCGATTCCTCAAAAAATATACTTCAGCGCAATCTACGAATTGACTGATATGTGGCAATTGGGCGCTTCCTTTTATAATGAAACTTATCGCGAAAATTCTTCGACGGGTTACTCATTGGGAGCACAAGCAAAAATTAGTGATATGATTTCTATTGGTGGAAATTACTCTATTTATAATGAAAATTATGCGAATATCGGTTTGAATGCAACTGGAAATTTTGGCCCAGTTCAATTAGTACTTGCTTCTGATAATGTCATTGGGCTTTTTGATTTGGACAATACGAAATACACTAATTTTCGAGTTGGGTTGAATTTGATTTTTGGGAAGAATAAGGATAGAAGTGAGGATGTGAATATTGGGGAGGAATAATTTATCTCCATTTTTTTCTGCAAAATTTTCTCCATTTTTGTCTGAATCAGGATTCGCAGGATTTAAAAATTTTTAGGATTAAGATAGTGGGTTGGTTATTCACTTTTTACATTCTGATTCAGACAAAAAGAAAAGACAGACGAAATATAAAAACGGGTATTTGACTTTCGTCAAATACCCGTTTTTATTATGATTATTTTTGAAATGAAATTACTCGGACTTATCGCCTTTCACATCTTTCATTCCTTCTTTAATTTCATTTTCAATCGTACTTCTCGCACTGTTGAATTCTTTGATTCCTTTTCCAAGGCCACGCATCAACTCAGGAATTTTCTTACCACCAAAGAGCAGTAATACTACAAACATAATCATTACGATTTCCCATCCACCTGGTAGCATAATAGTAAATTTAGATTTACAATAATTTTAATTATGTGCAAAAATACACATTAATATAGACCAAATAAAAGTCTATAAGTTTAATTAACTACTTTTTTAAGCCAATTTCTCTCAAACGCTCGTCCAAATACCCACCTGCTGTAATTGGCTCATAAGCAATTGGTCTGTCTTCTGTCACACATTTATCAAGACAAGTCAAATCCATCGTACTTTGCGGATGCAAGAAAAATGGAATCGAAAGACGTGGTTTATGCCATTCTTCTCTGGGAGGATTGACTACTCTATGTGTTGTTGACTTCAAATAATTATTGGTCAATCGTTGCAACATATCACCTACATTGATAACGATTTCATCATTTTCAGGTAAAATATCTTTCCACTCTCCTTCTGAGTTCAACAATTGCAAACCACCTGCTGATGCACCCACCAACAGCGTTATTAAGTTGATATCCTCATGCTGTTCTGCGCGAATGGCAGTTTCCGGTTCTTGCGTAATCGGTGGATAATGAATCGCTCGGAGAATGCTATTTCCTTTATCAATTCTTCCTTCGAAGTAATTTTCTGGCAACTCTAAATGCAAAGCAATTGCTCTCAACAGATGCGCGCCTGCTCGCTCAAATGATTGATACAATTGCTTACCCCACATCAAAAAACTGGGCGTTTCTGCTACTGCAATATTTCTTGGATATTGGGCACGTAATTCATGCCCTTCTGAAACAAATTGACCGATTTGAAAAAATTCTTTCAAATCAGCTACTTCTGATTGTTTGGCGTGTTCCTTTCCAAAAGAAGTGTATCCCCGTTGACCAGCAAGGCCAGGGATTTCATATTTCCTTTTTGTTTTAACAGGCAACCCAAAGAAATTATTTGCATTTGAAAAGAATCTATCTATCAAATCTTTGGAAATTCCATGTCCAACTACACCAACAAAACCAGTTTCATGGAATGCTTTTCCCAACTCATCTACAAAAGCTTGACGCTCTTCTGCAGAGCCATTTACAAATTTGGAAAGGTCAACAAGCGGTATCGTACGATCTGCCATTTTTATCTAAAATTTAAGGGAGGTCTAAAGCAAGGTTTTTAAGATTGCGATAGTGGTTTTCTCAAAATATTGTTTAATTATTCAGATAAAGATAGACAGTATTGTATTGCAAACAAAGGAAAGGTCAAAAATTAGTAACCTAACTGTTTAGTTTCTCCTGAAATCATCGCTTCAAGAAGTTGAATAATATTTTTTGGTTTGTGTTTCCGCCAATTGAAATCTTGGTAAATTCCACCAAAATTAATATAATTTTGAAGGCGTACGTTTTCCATTTCCTCTTCGACGTGATCCAGTAAATTCAAAAAAGTAATCCATCCGCCCTCCTCTTTTATATCATCGTACCATTCCTCGTAATAAGCATCATCTGAGCCATGAAAATTCATCACATTTTCACAAATCAAAACAAATTTATTAATACCCGAATCTACCAACGAATCAATTATTTCTCGTTTGAGAAACATCACATCATTGTAAAGACAATCATTCCACTCCCCTATAAATTCGAGGATAGCGAACCCTTTTTCATAATTAACAAAAAGGATTTTGGTGTAAAGTGTTTGAGACCCAAACTCATCCCATTGCGGGTGTATGAAATAGTTATAAACCTTTTGTGTAAACGTAAATTCACTATAAACACGTCCATGAAATGGCGAGTCCTTATCCTTTACGGAGTCGTATTCGTCCTTCCATTTGTAGTGCGGTTCTATGTCGTGCATATATTTCTTTTCTTATTAGACTTTATTCCAAAATATCTTGTATGCGTTTAATCACTCTTTTTTTACCACTTTTCCCCGATGTAAAATCGGGACACGCGTTAAAAAATTGAACGATCCGCCGCGGCGGATCCTTAAATTTTTTGCCTCAATTGACAAAAAAATAGCAATCAACCGCTCTACAACATTTTTTAGAATAAAGTCTATTAAAATTCTACTCTTTTTATCATTTCAAAGCGAACGATAATTCTATCATTCAAACTTACGGTTTATTTCATTGTTCAAAAATTACTACCGAAACCGTAGTTTTGCCAAAAATAACAAAATGCTAAAAATAGTCATCACTGGTCCCGAATCAACTGGCAAAACTACCTTGGCAAATCAGTTGGCTATGCATTTTAATACCATTCCTGTTCCAGAATTTGCGCGTCATTATATTGAAAGACTTTCAAGACCATACAATTATGAGGATTTAGAAATAATTGCCAAACGCCAAATTCAGATCGAGGATCAACTTTTACTAAAACCACATCCTGTTCTAATTTGTGATACGGATTTGATTACTATTAAAATATGGTCAGCCGTAAAATATGGCCGTTGCAGTGAATGGATTCAAGAAACCATCAAAACCAGAAAGTATGATCATTATCTACTTTGCGAACCAGATCTGCTTTGGGAATTTGATGAACTACGAGAACACCCAGAAGGGAGAGATGAACTTTTTCGACTTTATAAAAAGGAATTAGAAGGTTTGGGAAAGTCGTTTTCGGTGATAAATGGGATAGGTGATAAGCGGTTGGAAAGGGCGATTAAGGTGGTAAATAATCTAAAGAAAAATAATTAATACATATAAAGCGTGAGCCACTTCGAAATTTTCCACATAAGGGGCGTTAGCCCTGAAACCGTTTGTAGAAATATGATAAACCTTGCTTTTAAGCCACGTTAGTGACGTCACCGTTGTTGATTTACGGTGCCGGAGCTACGCTCCTAAATTCCCTATCTCTCTGCTCTCTCTACAAACGGAGCCGCCACTACGTG
>CALLVG010000001.1 GCA_938010715.1 uncultured Saprospiraceae bacterium | reverse complement strand
CGACACATTTTTGACAAACAAATTTTTCGCTACCCTGCGTTAAAAAATATTTCCGTAGCGCGGCTATGCAAAGATTTTTTGCCTTGGTTAGCAAAAAATCTGCTCTGTCAGAAATGACGATTATTTAACTTAAGCTACTTATTTACTTTCTTATGAAATATTTTAGAATAAAGTCTAATAAAGTCTCTCTCTCTTCATTTATAACAAAAGCACCGGGGAGAAACTCCACCGGTGCTACTAAATTACCAATTATGAGGTAAGTCAATCAACCATAAATCCGTAGGAAATAGGGGCTACCTTAAAATTTGGACATAACCTGACTTAACGGTTTTGCCTTCATTTTTCAGGAGATAGAAGTAAGTGCCATCTGGCAAATCTCCACCTTCCCAAGTCGCAGCCCAATCATTTTTATATGATTTTTCTTTTAAAACACGCACACCCCATCTGTTGTAAACTTGAAGTTCTACCCTTGGGTGATGTTGAATATTATCAATTTTAAATACATCATTGATTCCATCTGCATTTGGAGAGAAACCACTATGTACATGTAGTTCAGGACGGTTTCCGTTTTCATCAATTCTTACGTTTACAGTAAGGAAAGTCGTATCGCAAAGTCCCATGTCATCGCAAGCAACGACACAAATCATTGAAGTTCCAATATCGTTTCCAGTGAAGTTGATGCAATCTTCTTCTCTATTTAATTCAAAAGTTACGCATTCGTCAGTGTTTGCATCTTCGATTGAAGTGACAGTCGTAATGTCTCCAGGCAATTCTGAAAAATCAATACAAGCCGTTCCTTCTTCTTGATAAGTAATTGTTTTATTAATGTGTGAAGTCTCGATGCAGTAGTAATTTGCAGCGGTTGTTTGCGTACAACCTTCTGCTCTATCCACAGCAATAACTTCATTGATTCCAACCGGAAGCGAAAGTGCAATTTGACCGTCCACAGCACAGTCAATAAATGACTCATCGTATGGCTGACCATTTACATAAAAGGCGTAAACTGCGATTTCATCTTCTTCGATATTTAAACAAAGCGGTTGTAAAGCGTTACAATTTTTCGCGGAAGCGTTGATCAAATCACCTGAAAAAACATTGGCTGGATTATCACATGGAGGCAATCTATTTGGATCAGGATCTGTGATACAATCATCAACCAATTGAATGATAAAAGTCTGCTCACAGGTCTGATTGCCTGATGCGTACATTTTGATAATGTACTCCCCTTCTGGAAGTCCTGAACGTTCATTACCCGCTCCATTTGGTGTTCCAATATTTGGAGACCAATTGTAAACATAATCAGAAGGATTTCCTGAAACAAAGAACGTAATAATTCCATTTGACATCGCACAATCAGGTTGACGGGTTACCACATCATTTACTTCAATGTTACTGGTCATCACAATCGTTTGCATGTGGGCAGCTACATTTCCACAACCATCTCTAACAGTCCAAATACGAATTACTTCTGAACTACAATCGTTCAATACATTGGTCGTTTCGACGAAAGTCGGGGCACCTACTGTGCCACAATCATCAACTGCCGTAATCATTTGCGCTGGATACAAAGTATCTCCTTGACTCAAATAAAGTGTATCGTTAACTGGTGGATTTACAAAAGTAGGTCCTTGTGTATCAACGATATTCACCGTGATTGATAATTGACTTTCGTTTCCACAATCGTCGGTTGCAATCCAAGTACAAACCATTCTTGTCAAATATCCGTCTGCTTCGCAATCATTTGAAACAGTGATGTCTTCTATAAATTCGATGTCTGGATTGGCATCGCAGTCAGTTACAGTCACTGAATTTTCGTCTAATGTAACAAGCATGCTACAATCAAATTCAACGGTCATTCCATTGAAAATGTCACCGATTGGAGAAACGAATAAACTAATCACTGGAGCTGTATTATCCACAATATTCAATACTTGAGTCGCTGTTGACCTATTGCCACATCGGTCAGTACCTGTCCAAGTTCTGGTCAATTGATATTCGCCAGAGCAACTTCCATCAACTCGCGTTTCGTTGAGCGTCATGGTAGGATCCATGTCGCAATCATCTGTCAAAACAACACCCATTGGGTCTGGAATATTATCACACTCGAAAGTACCATCTGCTGGCACATTTGAGAAAACTGGAGGCGTATCATCTGTCAATGAAATATTCTGAGTGTAAACATTGCTATTGCCACAAGCATCAGAAACGGTCCATTCTCTTATCAAAACAAAGTCTGCACAAGAGGAACCTGTTTGCCTTTCGGCGAAAGTTACCATTGGTGCAAAATCACAATTATCTGCTGGTTGCAAATTGGTTTGAACGGGAGGAACCTGGTCACAACTCACTGCCATATCAACAGGTGGATTGTTCAAAACAGGTGCTTCAGTATCCGAAACATTTATGGTCTGAACACCGGTTGAAGAATTACCACAACCATCGGTTGCAGTCCAAACTCTTTCTATTGTATAAGATTGAGGACATGCGCCATCAATTCTATTTTCGGCGTAGCCAATCAAAGGATTTTGACCACAGTTATCAACAATCATTGGCGTTGGAATAGGTGGCACATCGGTACAGCTTACATTTAATAATGGTTCTGCAATTGTTACTACAGGAGGAGTTGCATCCTCTTGGGTAATCACCTGAGCAACGGTTGCCGTGTTTCCACAATCATCGGTTGCCGTCCATGTACGAGTGATAATCGAAGCACCAGGGCATCTGCCTCCTGTTGAGTCAACAGACATGGTGATGTCAACCATATTATCACAATTATCAATTGCAGTAAGTGTGGTTGGTGCAGGAATCACTTCTCCACAATCAACCGTAATATCTGCTGGCGCACCTGAAATAGTTGGAGGAGTCGTATCGGTCAAACGAACCGTAATTTGCATGGTAGAAACATTTCCACAATCATCGGTTGCCGTCCATGTACAAATCAATTCGGTAAAATATCCGAGTGATGCGCAATCAAGATCTGTTGTAATGATTTCATCAAAAGTAACGTCTGGGCTATCATCACAAACATCAGTTACGGTTACTGAATTTTCATCCAAAGTAATCAAGTTGTCACAATCAAAAGTTACCACATCTCCATTCATCACACCTGTCAGATTAGGGTCATTGAAGATAATCACTGGAGCCGTTCCGTCTGAGAAAGAAATCATTTGAGTAGCCGTACTTGTGTTTCCACAAAAATCCGTTGCTGTCCATGTTTTCAAAATATCGAAACCACCTGCACAGTTGCCAGGCAATTGTTGCTCATCTAAAGTGAAAGTGACATTTGGGTCACAATTATCTGTAACGGTTGGTTCCATATTCATTGGACCACCTGCTTCACATGCCAAATCAGTTGATGGTGGAACGTTGGTAAATACTGGAGCAGTATCATCTTTCACTTCTACAACTACAGAAGAAGTACTCTGATTTCCACAATCATCCGTTGCAGTCCATGTACAAACTAATCTTTCGAAAAATCCGTCTGTTGCACAATTTCCTGACGCAACGACCATCTCATCAAATTCGATGGTTGGGATGCTACAGTTATCAGATGCCGTTGCATCTTCATCATCCAATAAAACTAAATTATCACACTGAATGACGATTGTATCTCCGTCATTATGTCCTACCAAAAATGGATGAACAAAAGTGATAACTGGAGGCGTATTATCAACTGCTGTGATGTTTTGTATTGCTGTCGTACTGTTTCCACAATCATCCGTTGCAGTCCAAATTCTTTCAATGGTGAAGTTACCAACACAGTTTCCATCAACCCTTACATCATTTACCGTTATCGTAACATCGTTATCACAATTGTCAGTTACATCTGGATCATTTGAACCAGGAATGGTTTCGTCACACTCAATAGTGATGTCTGGATCCATGTTTAAGAAAACTGGCGGCGTATCATCTGAAATAGTAATTACCTGCTGACCGATGGTTTCGTTTCCACAATTATCAGTCGCTATCCATGTTCTAACAATTTCCCAATTGCCACAGTTACCTGCACCAAAAGTATCTTCGCTAAAGGTAACATCTACATTCAAGTCACAATTATCAGTTGCAGTGACAGTTGGTGGTGTTGGAATAGCATCACAAGCCGCTGTTACATCTGCTGGCAAATCAACAAAGGTCGGAGGCGTTGTGTCAACTCCTGTTATCAGTTGAGAAACAATTGTTTGATTTCCACAATCATCGGTTGCTGTCCATGTTCTTTCAATAAAAAATCCACAGCTATTTGGTGTTGGGTTACTGCTTTCTGTTACCACAAAGTTTGTTGCACATTCATCTTGGAAAGTAGGTTGATCAGTTGGAATCGGATCACTACATTCTATTGTAATAGGTTGCGGTACAGAAATGGCCACTGGCCCAAGTGTATCAATTAAAGTAATAATTTGCGTTTCGGAAATTGAATTTCCACAAGCATCGGTTGCGGTCCATGTTCTAATAAGTCTTTCGTTACAATCCGTTCCTTCAGTTCTTTCATCCAAAACTGCAGTAATGCCTGTATCACAATTATCCGTTGCATTGACATTGGCAGGAGCTGGAATTTGAGTTTGACATCCTAAAGTCAAATCACCAGGAACACCACTCAATTCAGGATTAGTGGTATCAATTACTTGTGTGCGAATAGAGCGAGTCGTTTCATTACCACAATTATCAGTTGCCGTCCAAACGGAAGTGATTATCAAAAGATAGCCATCATTATTACAATCAGGAGAAGGAGAACTTGATTCTGAATAAGTAATCGTCACATCTGTATCACAATTGTCCGTTGCAGATGCATCTGCTGCACTGAACTGAACGACATCTGTACATTCGTAATTGATGATTCCTCCATCACTTTGACCAATCAAATCAGGATGTGTCCAATCCAAAACTGGATTTGTAAAATCTGTAATCGTTACAACTTGAGTTTCAGAATATGAATTACCACAGTCATCTGTCGCAGTCCAAGTTCTTTCCAAATAGGTAAAACAGTCATCTGATGTTACAAAAACATCTAAAATAATATCTGGATTATTATCACAATTATCAAAAGCCGTAACGACAGGATCGTTCGGTGTTTCAGTACACTCAATTGTTACATCAGCAGGTACGCCACTCAGTTGCGGAGCAGTTGTATCAATTATATTTATAGTTTGCGTATAGAAAGATTCGTTTCCACAATTATCTTCTGCAATCCAAGTTCTTACCATTCTTTGATTGTTACATAGAGTTGAAATGATATCAGCATTTAAAGTAATTGATACATCCAAATCACAATTATCAGAAGCAGAAACAAATGCAGGCGCAGGTATCGCATCACATTCAACAGTCGTATCGCGAGGGGTATTATTAAAAGTTGGAGGCGTCCTATCTACCCCGAAAATTGTTTGTGAGAAAAAAGTTGAATTACCACATTGATCCGTTGCTGTCCATGTTTTCAAGACTTCCCAACCACAATCAAAAGCAGTAGAATCATAAGTCATTGCTATCGCAAAATCAGGATCGCAATTATCTCTAAAAACAGGATTATCATTTGGAGTAGGTTGATCACACTCAACAGTATGTTCGCTACTTGGCTGATACAAAAAGGCTGGTGCTGTTGTATCAATAACTGTAATTAACTGAGTAACTTCAGCAAAATTTCCACAATCATCTTCAGCGCTCCAAGTTCTTCTCATTTCGAGAAAACAAGCATCTCCTGTGGTATCAATATTCAATTGAACCATAATGCCGCTTGAACAATTATCCGTCGCAGTGACATTTGCGACTCCTGGAACTGCCTGTTCACAACTCAATGTCAAATCAGCAGGTACATTTTGAAAAGTAGGCGGTTTCGTATCTTCCACCATTAAAACCTGTGGTTCAATCGATTCATTACCGCAAGCATCATTTACAATCCATGATCTTAAAATCATGCTCTGCCCTGGGCAATCACCTGGCATGATGGTATCACTTCTTGTGATAAAAAGTCTTCCATCACAATTATCAGTCGCTGTTGGAAAAAATGTATTGATATTATCACACTCAACTGTGATGGTATCTTGGATGTCTTCAAAAACGGGGGCAATGTCATCCACCACGTGAAAAGTAATGACGATGGAATCTTTGTTTCCACATTCATCCTCTGCAATCCAACCACAAATAATTTCTTTGAGATAGCCTTGCTCATGGCAATTGCCACCATTAAAAGCATAATCTTTAAACTCTAAAGAAGGATTGAGATCGCAATTATCATCTGCTTTTGCAGAATTCAAATCGAAGCCCATTTGTTGATCACAAGAGACATATAATGTATCTCCATGAGATAGGCCATCTAATAAAGGATCAAGTAGCCAAATCCGAGGCGGCTCTGTATCTCCATTAGGTGTACAATCACACGGCCCCTCTTCATTTGACAAGTCCAATGAAAGTGGCGTGTGATTTCCTTCTTTAAAAAAGTTTGAATTTTCTGCGTTCAAATTGACAGAAAAGAGTAGAAAAATGAGGGGGGAAAGGTAGGCCATCAGTAAAAAAACATTCACTGTTTGGTTTTGTCGGAACGTACTGATCGCCAAAGTATTTCTTTGATTGCGAAACGTGTTCATAATGGTAATTTTTATGGTAGAAAAAACTTATAAAATTGCCGTTCCTACCTGACTTACTTGGTCAAGAACGGCTGACTTATTTTATTTGACCAATAGGGGATTAGCCCCATTGGATCGCAATAGTTTGATTGACTGTCGCGGGGGACAGGTGAGGACTGAATTAAAATTAAAATGAAGAATCAAACTCAAAAATCACTGATAATCAGATAGTTACAATTTTTGAAACTCAAAATTTTCAATTCACTCCTTCAAGAAAGGATGGGTGTGTGTGTTAGTTTTTAAATAAAAATCAAAATGAGAAATCAAAATCAAAAACGCACTGATAACTCAGCTAATTTTGAATTTAAAATTCTGATTCAATTTACTTTCTGTAAAGCACTTAAAATACGGTACTTTATGTAAAATAAAAGTTAGAACAAAATCTAAAAAAAGTTAGGTTTGGAGCAATAGATAGGAACAACCGTACAAGACGATTATCCGAAAACGCTTGAATATCAAGCGCCGTAACATCAGGATGTTATTTTGGGAGTAGGTAGGTTGAATCTTATTTCTGGGGGGTAGGAAATGAATAATTTTTCAACTTAACCAGTTGCTGCTCCAAGTGCAACATAATTTGAAATGCAATATCTATACCAGTACTGGTTTCGATGCCTTCCAAACCTGGAGAGGCATTGATTTCCATAATCAATGGACCTCGATTTGAACGCAAAATATCAACGCCTGCAACTTCTAAACTTAATGCCTTTGTTGCTTTTACTGCCATTTCTTGTTCTTCTTCCGTCAAGGTAAGAGGAGTGGCTGTCGCGCCTCTGTGTAGATTGGATCTAAACTCGCCTTTTGCCGCTTGTCGCTTCATTGATGCGACTACTTTATCACCCACTACAAATGCTCTAAAATCAGCGCCATCAGATTCTTCAATAAATTCTTGCATGATGGTTCGTTCTCCTTTTTTCATCAAAAGATTCATAATAGAACGAAGTGCGGTCAAGTTATCCAGCAACAAAACACCGTTACCATGAGTACCTTCTAATAATTTTACAATAATTGGATAGCCGCCTAATTGATTAACAATCGCTGGAATGTCTTGGTCATAACCCAACCAAACTGTTTTAGGAACTGGAATTTTTACTTGTGCTAATTTTTGAGAACATCTTAATTTATCTCTCGACTGCAACAAGGCAGAAGACTTTAATAAACTATAAGTACCCACCAACTCAAATTGACGAATCACCGAAGCCCCCAATTGAGTGACAGAGGAACCTATACGAGGAATCACTGCATCGTAACTATCTAAAGGAACACCTTCGTTTAGTATTTGCGAATTACCATTGTCGTCGATGACGAAACTAAGGCGAGTTAGATCTACGATTTTGATTTCGTGGCCTCTGGCTCTTCCTGCCTCAATTAGGCTTTGAGTAGAATAAAGATGAGAACCTCTGGAAAGAATGACAATACGCATTTTGCAGAATTGATGATTTAAAAAAGTACAAGAACAAGTACAAAGCTCAAGTACAAGTTTAGTTAATATCGATTTGAACTTGTACTTGACACTTAAACTTGATCTTTTTTCGAAATCTATGAGTTGTTTTCAAAAAGTTTAAGTTCTTTTGGAGTCTATTTGGACGCTCCTCTCTCAGCCGCAATTTTATAAAACAAATATAAAGAAAATTTCATGCCTACTGATTTAGACATCGCAAGGAAGGTTAAGTTACAACCTATCGAAAAAATTGCTGAAAAACTCGGAATTAAAAAGAAAGACCTTCAACCTTACGGTAATCATATTGCCAAGTTGCCACTTCATTTGATAAAAAAATCAAAGGTCAAAAAGAACAAATTAATTTTGGTAACCGCCGTCTCCCCTACTCCAGCGGGCGAAGGAAAAACAACTACTTCTATCGGTTTGGCGCAAGGCCTTAATCGTATTGGCAAGCAAACCACAGTGGTTTTGAGAGAGCCATCACTCGGGCCTGTTTTTGGTATTAAAGGCGGAGCAGCTGGTGGCGGCCATTCACAAGTTTTGCCGATGGAAGACATCAACTTGCACTTCACAGGTGATTTTGCTGCCATTGAAAAAGCGCATAATCTACTCGCAGCGTTGATTGATAATAATCTCCAAAATAGAAAACTCAGTCTCGACATTGACCCACGTACCATTAGCTGGAAACGTGTAATGGATATGAATGACCGTGCGCTGAGAAATATTACAATTGGAAAAGGTGGAACTGGTCAAGGCATTCCTCGGGAGTCAGGTTTTGATATTACTGCCGCCTCTGAAATCATGGCAATTCTTTGTTTGTCAAATGATTTGATGGATTTCAAAAAACGATGCGGGGACATCTTTGTCGGTTTTACTTTTAAAGATAGAAAACCAATTTATGCACGCGACTTGCAAGCAGATGGCGCGATGGCTGCGTTGATGAAAGATGCCATCAAACCCAACCTCGTACAAACAATTGAAAAAACGCCAGCCATAATTCACGGTGGACCATTCGCCAATATTGCGCAAGGTACCAACTCAGTTATCGCAACTAAGATGGGACTTTCATTGAGTGATTACGTGGTAACGGAAGCAGGTTTTGGAGCAGACCTTGGTGCGGAGAAATTCTTAGACATTAAATGTCAATCGGCTGGTTTGTCGCCTCATGCATCTGTTTTGGTGGCAACGATTCGAGCGCTCAAATATCATGGTGGAGCAGATTTGAAATCTTTGACAAAACCAAATGTAGCCGCCGTCAAGAAAGGATTGGTAAATCTCGAAAAGCATATCGAGAACATGCAGCAATTCAACGTACCAGTTGTCGTTGCGATTAATCATTTCACTTCCGACACGGCTGCCGAAATCAAAGTCATTAAAGATTTCTGTAAAACAAAAGGCGTTG
Source organism: uncultured Saprospiraceae bacterium (assembly GCA_938010715.1). Lineage (GTDB taxonomy): Bacteria > Bacteroidota > Bacteroidia > Chitinophagales > Saprospiraceae > JAGQWW01. The sequence goes on along the minus strand of CALLVG010000001.1, from coordinate 9,560 downwards.
ATGCCATCGAATCTAAAGTATGGGAGAAAGGTGGAAAAGGCGCTGAAAAACTCGCAGAAAAAGTAGTCGAACTTGTCGAAAGTAGAAAAGGAAAATTCACCCCAATGTACACTTGGGACATGGCTGTTACTGATAAAATCGAAGCAATTGCGACAAAGGTTTACGGAGCAGGATCTGTTGAATATACCAGCAAAGCAAAAGCAAATCTACGCCGCATCGCCAAACTGGGTTTAGATCATTTGCCGATTTGCATGGCCAAAACTCAAAAATCTTTTAGCGATGATCCAAAAGTGATTGGCCGTCCAACGGGTTTTGCGTTGACAGTCAGAGAAATCGAAATCAATACAGGTGCGGGGTTCCTTATTCCTATCACGGGTGATATGATGCGGATGCCTGGCTTGCCTTCTGTTCCTTCAGCGGTTAATATTGATATTAATGAGAAGGGAGAGATCGATGGGTTGTTTTAAAGAAGTTTTTTAAGAGCTTGTTTTAAATTTCCCTTAGGGATGGTTCAGAAAGCGGTAAATTTCATTCTGGATTTCGTTAAAAAGCCTCGGTGTTGCTAAGGCATCGCTTATGTTTTTTGCCTCATTCAAAATAAAATTTCCTCCCTTTCGCTCAATCATCGAATTATAAAGAAGCTCTAAGAATTCATAATTAAAATAAGGTTTTAGCCGATAAAAAATGTCGGCTAAAACCTTTCTGTTTCTTTCTTCTTTCGTAGGAAAAGTTGATTTTCAATATGGCTCTCTTCCTCTGATAATCAGGACAAGAATACTGACCTTCTATATTTTTGAAAAAGATATATTCCTCAAGGATTCCGCAGCAAAAATCTTTAAGTTATAATTCCCTACAGGAAGCCTTTGACAATCCAATTCTATTGTTTGCCTACCATTTACGAGATTGACTTTTTGAGATTGCATCAACTTTCCTGACGCATCAGTAATTCTAAATTCAGCTTCAATTGACCGCTCGACGGAAAGGTCAATTTTTAAATTATCTAAAACTGGATTGGGATAAATTTTCAAAAAATTCAAATCATCCATAACATCATCACTGGAACTGGTAGCTGGTGTTTCAATTACTAATTGTGTAGTGTTAGTCACCACTGGCGGATTAAAATCAAAATAAATATGCGCTGTATTTTCAATCAAACTATCTACTGGAATTTGTGACATCAAATCTATTTCAAAAATAAAATAGCCATGACTTTCGGGTTCATTCCTAAAACTATCCAACAATAAAATATCATCATAAAATATTTGCAAACTCCCGTTTTCTTCCAAAACAGTTCTGTATTCATGACTACTACTTACAGGTTTGAAGGTTTCCAAAATATGAGGTGCGGAAAGCGTATCTGCAATTACAACGTTAAAAGCAGTATCATTTCCAGTATTTTGAAAACGGATGAGATACTCAGCAGTGTAACCATTCAAAACTTCTGTTGGAGTAACTGGATTTTTGGTCAATATAGTTTTATCATTTGGATCGTATGCTCCCACCACTTCATGATAAAGAGTATCCGTATTATCTGTCAAATTTAACTCTCCTGAATATTCAGAAACAGAGCTTTCAAAAGTCAAAATTTCTGCAAAATTCAAAACGCCCAAAATTCCCATTTGAAAATTGAGATTTATTCTTTCTTGTTGAAACGGTTCCAGATCCGAAAAAGCAAAAGAAACAACTGCAGGATCAGAGGAAAGATTTGGTTTATCTGCTCCTTCAAAAGTCATTTTATTGGTCAAAAATTTAACGCTCGCTTCTCCTGAAATTGGAGTGTTTCCATTATTCGTAATCACCAAAAGGTAGGGCACCAAAAATCCTGGTCGAGCCGCTCGACGCGGAATTAAATCAACCGAAACTTCTGGAATCGGAGCAGTCGGAATCAATCGAAACTCCAAACTGTCGCTTCCAGAAAGTGCTGTAAATTCACTGACTTGCCCATTTTCAGGAATCGTAAAGTAGGGTTCGAAATCGAGGACACTCGTTGTGTATTCGCCGTTTTGAACAAAGAATTCAAATCGTCCTTCGGAGGCATTGGTATAAATTTCAAAATTGGCTTTTTGGGTTTGTAAGCCAATATTATTGGCAAAAACTTCATCGGCGTCTTGCATTCCGTTTTCATCCAAATCGACATATACTTTCCCAACAATTGAATTAAAATTGAGCAAAAACCGCCCCATCCAAATATCTAATCCACCTTTATTCAAATTATCAATTTGTGAATCCGTCGTTCCAACGAAAGTATATGCACCATCCCTGTTTCTAATCATATCACGATAAGAACCAGATTGCAATTCATCTGTTAATTTTTCAGAAATTTTATTTCCTTGGTCGTCCACAACCAATAACCATGAGTTACTGGGCGTCAATGTAATACCACTCAATAGGTAGTTCCCATTATCTGCAAGGGTGATTTGTTCGAGTTTATCTGTTTTCAAAAAACCATAGGTTTCAACCCAATTCAAATCACCATTTACATCAATAGAAAACAAGACTGCATCTGATTTACCTCGATTGGATGGAATATCATTATCTGCAGATTCGGTGCTACCCAAAAGCAAATAATTTCCATTATCAACCAATAAATCTTTAGGTTGATCCGTACTTGTTCCACCCAAATTTTTTGTCCATTCAAGGTTTCCAGTAGCATCAACTTTTGTAATCACAATATCAGATCCACCATAATGATTGGGCGTATCAGGCAGATAACTCACTTGTGAACCAGCCAAAAAATAGCCTCCATCAATCCCGTTTACAACTCTAAAAAAACCAGCTGAAATTTCGTTTCCAATAAGATGTTGCCAAATAATATTTCCATTTTCATCAATTTTCAACAACCAACCTGCAAAATTTAAAGGCACACTTGTAGTAATGTCTTGCAAATCACCATCTATCGAATTGGAGTTCCCAGCTACTATAAATCCTCCATCGGTGGTCGCAATCAAATCATAGAAAACTTCGTCATTAGATCCACCTAAAATCTTTTTCCAAATTAAGTTTCCTGCTCCGTCAAACTTCAATATGATACCATCTCTTTTTCCGTGATTGGCACTAAATGTCCCGTTTGTCGATTCAGAAAAACCTACCGCGACGATACCACCATCATTGGTTTTCACCATATTATAAATCCAATCATTACCAGTGCCGCCTTCGGTTGTCAACCATAAAATCTCCCCATCTGGATCCATTTTGCTAATGACGATGTCATTTGGGCCGCTATTGGTCGGAATATCTTTATCTTTTGAAAATGAGTTAGCGCCAAAAACAATAGTTCCCTCCTCTGTTTCAACTAAACAGCAACCCCGGTCGGGCAAGCTTCCTCCAACCAAATTTTGCCACTGCAATTTTTGAGCAACTAATTGAAAAGTCAAAAAAATAAAAATGGCAATAATCTGTAATTCTCTCTTTTTCATAATCGGGTATTTTTTTTTTACTGTTCCAATACGTATTTTTTGAAAAGATGTTATTTGCCAGCACTACTTAATGAAGGATGAAATTTGCCGCTTGCAACCAATCAATGAGTTTTTAAACAACTTCAATATTAGACAAATCGCCCTCCATATAATTTTTAAAAACCAATCGTTCAGAACCATCTCTACTTTTGGGAGTTATTTGGATGAACCTTATCAATAAAAGAAACATGGAAAATACAATAGAAAATGTAATCACTACTGATTTGATTACAAAATCAATGAGTTACGAAACTTACAGATCAATCATAAGAGAAAGGATTGCCAATAATCAATCTACTGGCAGTAACCACAGTGAGGCGATGGTTGAATATACCAAAATGAATGAGCGGAGAATGAAACGCTTGGATAGAACTGTAAAATTATTGCCCGAAGGTGTTTCCACTTTGGCAGAAATTTCGACTCCACAAATTTGGTTGGTGATAACAGAAGGTTGGTGTGGTGACGCAGCCCAGTCAGTTCCAATTATGGCAAAAATGGCTGAAGAAAATCCGAACATTGAAATTAAGTTTTTGCTTCGTGATGAAAATTTGACGGTCATGGACGAGTTCTTAACCAATGGAGGTCGTTCGATTCCTAAATTGATTGTTTTGAAAAAAAATAATTTAAAAGTTTTGGGAAGTTGGGGGCCTCGACCTGATGCACTCCAAGAAATTTTCCTAACTGCAAAAAAGAGCGCTGAATTTGATTATCCTGAAATTCAAAAAGAGATGCAACTTTGGTATCACAAAGATAAAGGCGTGAGTACGCAGCGGGAGATACTTGAGGTGCTAAGGCTTAGTCATTGACCTACTTTAGTAAAAGGCAAAATCTCACCTCCTTCTGCTGATTTAATGAATAAATTATAATTCCCAACAGGAAGCTCTTGGCAATTTAATTCTACCGTTTGCCTCTCATTGATAAGTCTGATTTTTTTAGTTTGCAGCAATTTTCCCGAAAGGTCAAAAACACTGAAATCAACTCCTTTTGACTTTTCGACCGAAAGGTCAATTTTCAAAATATCTGAAACTGGATTCGGGTAAATTTTTGAAACAAAAAAGTCTTTATTACCAATTTCAATGGAACTGGTATTTGTAGATTCGATGCTCAACATGGATGTATTGGTGGCCATAGCTGCATTTGTATCAAAAGAAATATGAGCAGTATTTTCAATCATACGGCCAGTTGGCATGTCTGGGTCTAATTGCAATTCATAAAGAAAAAATCCGTGGCTCAATGCCTCATTGGTTGTACTGTCTTGCAAAAAGATATTATCGAAAAAGACTTCTAAATTTCCATCAGTATCCATCTCCGCGCGATAAGCATGACTTGTGGCGATGACCTTAAATGTACCAAGTAAATGATCAGAAGAAATCGTATCTGTTATGGCAATATTAGTAGCCAAATTGGTTCCAGTATTCTGAAAACGAATCATATACTGGGTAAAATGCCCCTGCTCCACCTCAGCCTCCGTCAATGGATTTTTGGTAAGAATGGTTTTATCAGTCTGTGCCGATAAATTGCTATTTGAAAAAGCAAGGAACAAAAAAAGTAGTTGTAAGATTTTCATATACAAATTTCGATTTAAGAATTACGATCAATAGACTTTATTCTAATAAATACGCATATCCGTGCCAGATTTATTTCGGTAGGCAAAGCACCTCATGCAATATTCCGCTATCTTTATTTGTCCTTAAAATTAAAGACACAAACTCAGAGATTGGAGCATACTATTACATTTAGCGAAATAGATATTATCAACCAGTGCATTGCGGGTGACCAGCAAGCACAGTATCAATTGTATGCCCGATACTCCGATGCCATGCTCAATGTAGCTTATCGGATTCTGGGAAATCGAGAGGATGCAAAAGATGTTTTGCAAGAGTCTTTTTTGAAAGTTTTTAAAGAGTTGAAAAACCTAAAAAACAAACAAGGTTTTGCAGCTTGGATAAAAAGAATCGTGGTGAACACTACTATCAATCAAGCCAAAAAGAAAGGATTAAAATTGGTAGAATTAAATCATCAAGAACCGAAATGGGAAATTGAATCAGATGATTTGGAACAGATAGATTTCAAACTTAATCAGGTAAAAAAAGCTTTGATGGAATTGCCAAATGGGTATCGAACTGTTTTAACTTTATACTTAATTGATGGCTTCGACCATGAGGAAATTGCTCAAATTTTAAATATTTCAAAGTCCACATCACTCACTCAATATTCGAGAGGTAAACGACGATTATTGGAACTTCTAAAATGATTTAGAAAATGGATAATTTAGAAAAACATATAAATCACCATCGCGACGATTTCAATTATATTGAAACGGATACGAATGATTGGGAAGTCATTCAGCAACAGCTGACAGATAAAAAACCTACGCCAAAAGTGACCCAAATGAATTGGTGGAAAAGTGTTGCAGCAGTGTTTGTGCTTGGTTTGAGTTGTTATTTCTTTTTTACTAAAGTCGAAAAAACACCTGACCTCATGGTCGGCTTGGAAGAAGAAATGCACTTCCCAGACATTACTTTGAAGAACCCAAACGGCAACGAAATTTCAGTTTCTGATTTGAAAGGAAAAATTGTTTTGGTTGATTTCTGGGCATCGTACTGCATGATGTGTACCGAGGATCATTGCTATTATTTCAAACCAATTTACAACGATTATAAAGATCATGGATTTGAAATCTATTCTATTTCAGTTGACGAAAATGTAAAAAACTGGCGCCAAGCCATCGAAAAAGATAGTCTCAATTGGATTCATGTTTCCGACCTCATGGGACAAGAGTCTCCTGTTTTTTCTAAATATGCAGTAGAAGATTTACCAACCAATTACCTCCTCAACGAGGAAGGAAAAATCATCGCAAGGAATGTTGATGCTTCCGATTTGGAGGAGACGCTGAGTACACTTTTGGCTTATAAAGAGTAGGTCTTTAGTTAATCAGTTGACCAGTTAATTAGGTGTATCCTGAGCGAAGCCGAAGGGTACAAGCACGAAGATCGATTTCCACTTTTGTTGGCTTCGACTTCGCTCAGCCAACACATTTTTCAATAAACTAATCACTCATGGTTATTCAAAATGTCCTTATTGGACATAGACATCGCCATGTCATTTTCTAATCAAAATACTTTTATTATGAAAAATTTATTAATGCTTTTTTTCGCAATCACTTCATTGACTTTATCTGCTCAAAACGTTGAGTGGGTAAGCCTTGAAGAAGCACAACAACAAGCCGAAGATTCCAAAAAACCAATTTTAATGGATGTTTATGCAGAGTGGTGCAAGCCCTGTCAAAAACTTTCAAAGTCATTTGAAGATGAAAAAGTTGCGGAGTTTGTCAACGCGAATTTCATCCCTGTAAAGTTCAATGCAGAGCATACCGCATCGGTTGAGTTCGATGGAAAAACTTATGCTAATCCAAAATTTGATGCAAACAAAAAAGGAAGAAATGCAGCGCACGAACTAACCAAAAAATTAGGTACACGCGGCTACCCTACTCTTTTTGTTTTAGAAAATAACACTTTGGAAGTGGCCGAAAAATTTGTTGGGTACAAACCTGCTGATTTATTATTAGAAACTTTAAAACAAACTAAAGCATTGTAAATCAACACTTTATCACCTCAAAATCTCAATCAGTTTATTCTGGTTGGGATTTTTTATTTATCTTTTGTCACGTTTTCAAAACTAAGTGCATAATGATAGTGCAGGCTGCGAGCAACTAATTTTTTTACATTTAGAAAATTAATCAAAATGAAAAATATATCGTTTTATAAAATTGCATTCGTCATAGCACCATTATTCTTTATTTTTTCATGTGCTAAAGAAAAAGACATTACCACCACAACGACGACCGATCCTGGCCCAATTGAAAATACTGATACTTATGTCATACAAGGAATTGTGAAAGATACCTTGGGACAAGCGATTGGCGGCGCAAGCTTAAAAGCCTACTTCGATGATTTGGAAATCGAAGCGATGACTGACATGACAGGAAACTATGAATTTATTATTCCTAAATCAAAAACAGACGGATACATTGTTGCATCAAAAGAACGATACAGTCAAGCAATAAAATCAGTCGAACAAACATCTACGAATATTACAAAAAGTATATATTTAGTCGAAAACGAAAAGGTTGAAACTGAAAATCTAAAATTGGTAGTGGACAGTTTACTCACTATTAGAGGTAGAGCTATCGACGAAATCGGACAACCAGTTGAAAGAGCATTTGCTTCGTTTTTAGCATTCAATGATGCAGGTGTATTTGAAATAGGAGCTATGGGATTTACAGATACTGACGCCATGGGTAATTTTGAAATTATCGTGAATCAAGGTGATTATTGGGTAAGAATATTTAGAATAAACTTTCCGAGTGTATGTGGAACTCAATTCAATACCAGTTGGTCAGACGAAGATCCACTGAAAGATTTGGGAGACATTACACTTCAATTAGGAAACGGAACACCTTTATCTGTCAGCAGTTCCATAGGTCAATCTGATTGCGAAAGGAGGTGATTCAAGACACCTTCGTGAGAGTATTTGAAAAGGTAGAAATCTTTGATACTACACGCGGTTCTTTTAACTCCTGGACTTCAAAAATTGCTATCAATTTTGCACTCATGGCTTTACGCAAAAAGAAGCATTTCACTTTCTACGAGGAAGATTTACACGCTGCCATTCAGGCCATTCCAAACGAAGCAGAAAATCAATTAGAATCAGAAGATATCGAAAAGGTCATTGATTCATTGGATGAAAAGTATGCCGTCATTTTTAAATTGAAAGCCATCGAAGGTTTTAGTCACGCAGAAATCAGTGAACTACTCGGCATCAAAAAAGAAGCGTCGAGAACCATTTTTTCCAGAGCGAGAAAACCACTACAAACAATTTTCAATAGCAACAATTTCTCTACCTCTAAAAAAGGTATATTATGAAAAATAACAATCAAATACCCGATTGGAATCGGGACAGATCGTGGGATAAAATCGAACAACGATTGGATAAAAAAAAGCGAAGGTTTGCGCCGTTTTGGTGGTTGTTTGGAGGTAATGTAGTTGTAGCATTGATTGTGGGGGCATTCGTTTTTGGGTTGAAAAATAGTGAATCATTTGATCTAAAAGCAAGTGAATCAGAATCAATTGAGCAGTTAGAGAATGGCGAATCAGTTGAACAGTTGAAAGAGCGTGATTTAATTAATCAGTTAAATAGTGAGGATACGTTTGAACCAAGCAAATCTGAATCAAGCAATATTGAAAACTCAAACCATAATGAAATTCGAGAGCGTAAAAGTGAAACAGACTTCATAGCTCCTCGCTTCAGCGAGGAGACCTCTTTTATTGACAAATCGGCTTTAGCCGAACATACGAGTTTTTCGGCTAAAGCCGATTCGGACGTAAACCTTGACACCAGACTAAAGTCTGGTGCTATAAATCGTGCCCAAAGCATGAGCAACCTTCATCCACTCAGTTCAACTCAGAATCTGAACAAATCAAAATTGGAATCAATTCCGTTTCTTGATTTTGAAAAAGCGGAATTGTTTTATAAAAATGAAGCGTCCGTATTGCTCAACCAATTATTGGTCGAGGCTCCAGTTTTCAAAAAAGAAAAACAATCAAAATCGAATCAATGGCTTTGGTTTGTAGAAAGTGGTTTTGATGTTGGAAATGTAAAATATGATGGCGTAAATGATTATTCAACTCGAAAATCTGATACTGAAGATTTTAGATTTACATCAACTTCTACTTTTGGATTTGAAAAGGAATTTTCAAAAAATTGGTATTTGAAATCAGGTATTACTTTCCAAACTATTTTTGAAAAATATGATGGTACCGCCGTTTCTACAAATGAGGCAGACGTCTTTAGAGACTCGGCATTTTATTATGAATTGAATGATGGACAGATTTATTACGAGCCAGGACTTGTCTCTGAAACCACAACCTTCAGCAGACAAATTGTTAAAAATAATTTCCTCTATCGATTGAGTTTGCCGGTTACTTTTGGTAAAAAATTCAATTTTGGAAAAACGCAATTAGCGGCAGACCTTGGAGTAAAACCGCAGTTTTATCAACACTTCTCAGGCATCGTCGCAGACGAAGATTATTTCCATTTGTTTGA